>NZ_DKGR01000040.1:0-48530 GCF_002453335.1 Arsenicicoccus sp. UBA6765 | reverse complement strand
GGTGTGCGGGGCCGGGGTGCGGGGTGGTGTGCGGGGCCGGGCTGAGGTGCGGTGGGGTAGAGCCTGCTGATGGACCTACCGGGGGTAGGTCCATCAGCCTGGCGAACGGAGGCCGGTCGATGCCTCTACCGGCGGTAGGTGTGTCGGCCGGGGGCGAAGGCGGGCGGATGTGCCTACCTCAGGTCGTCACATCCGCCTGGCGTGCGAAGTCGGGCGGATGTGCCTACCTGAGGTAGGTCAGTCGAAGATGGGGCCGACGTCGCGCGTGCGCTTCAGCTCGAAGAAGCCGGGCGTCCCCGCGACGAGCACGCACCCGTCGAAGAGCCGCACCGCGTCCTCGCCCTTGGGCGCCGGCGACACGACCGGGCCGAAGAACGCCACGCCGTCGACGTTGATGATGGGGGTGCCCACCTCGTCGCCGACCAGCGAGATCCCGCGCTCGTGCGAGGCGCGCAGGGCGCGATCGGTCTCGTCGCCGGCGGTCGGCGCGGCATACGACGCGAGCTCGGCCGGCAGACCGACCTCGGCGAGGGCGTCCTCGACCACGACGTCGAAGTCCTTCTCGCCCTCGAGGTGGATGCGCGTGCCCATCGCGTCGTACAGACGCTTGACGACGTCGTCGCCGTGCTCCCGGGCCGCCGCGATGATCACGCGGACCGGGCCCCACGCGCGGTCCATCAGCGCGCGGTAGTCCTCGGGCAGGTCGCGGCCCTCGTTGAGGACCGCCAGGCTCATCACCGACCAGGTCACGGTGATGTCCTTGGCTCGCTCGACCTCCATGAGCCACCGGGAGGTCATCCAGGCCCAGGGGCACGCGGGGTCGAAGAACATCTCGACGGACGGGGAGCCGCTCTGGGGAGCCTGCGGCTGGGTGGTCTGCGGCTGGGTGGTCTGCTTCGTCTCGCTCACCCCGCCATCCTGCCAGCACCCGCCCCGCCCCCGCGCGGCACCGTATGACGACCTCGCCGCGATCCGCAGGGACGGCGTGCGGGATACCTGCAAGGATGGAGCGGCCATCCGCTCCCCCGTGCTCCGGGGCGCTCCAGCACCACCGAAAGGCCCCACCGTGCCAGGCACCAACCTCACGCGCGACGAGGCGCGTGACCGGTCCCAGCTCGTGAGCGACGTGACCTATGACGTCCAGCTCGACCTGACGACCGGTCCCACGACCTTCAGCACCACCACCACGGCACGGTTCGGCGCCGCGGAGGAGGGGGCGAGCACGTTCATCGACTTCATCGGCACCTCGGTCGAGGAGATCGTCCTCAACGGCGAGTCCCTGGCCCCCGCGACCCATGTCGCCGACGCGCGGATCACGCTGCCCCGCCTGCAGGCTCGCAACGAGCTGACCGTCCGAGCGACCGGGACCTACATGAACACCGGCGAGGGTCTGCACCGGTTCGTCGACCCGGCCGACGGCGAGGTCTACCTCTACACGCAGTTCGAGGTCCCCGACTCGCGACGGATGTTCGTCGTCTTCGAGCAGCCCGACATCAAGGCCGAGTTCACGTTCACCGTGACGGCGCCCGCGCACTGGCAGGTCATCAGCTGCTCCCCCACCCCCGAGCCCACGCCGGCCCCGCGTGCGGACGGCGCCGCCGGCTCCACGCCGGCCGCGACCTGGGCCTTCGAGGCGACCCCGCGCATCTCGTCATACATCACTGCCTTGATCGCCGGGCCGTATGACGTCGTCCGCGACACCGTCTCGACCCGCGCCGGCGAGATCCCGCTGGGGATCTTCAGCCGGCGATCCCTCACGCCGCACGTCGACCACGCCAACCTGTTCGACTGCACCAAGCGGGGATTCGCGTTCTTCGAGAAGGAGTTCGACCAGCCGTTCCCGTTCCCCAAGTACGACCAGATCTTCACGCCGGAGTACAACATGGGCGCGATGGAGAACGTCGGGGCGGTGACCTTCCACGAGATGTACGTCTTCCGCGCCAAGGTCTCCGACGGCCTCGTCGAGCGCCGCGCCCTGACGATCCTGCACGAGCTGGCGCACATGTGGTTCGGCAACCTCGTCACCATGACCTGGTGGGACGACCTGTGGCTCAACGAGTCCTTCGCCGAGTGGGCGTCGACGACGGCACAGGCCGAGGCGACCCAGTGGGAGTCCGCGTGGACGACCTTCGGGACGGCGGAGAAGGCCTGGGCCTACCGCCAGGACCAGCTCTCCTCGACCCACCCGATCGCCGCCGACATCCGCGACCTGCACGACGTCGAGACCAACTTCGACGGGATCACCTATGCCAAGGGCGCGTCCGTGCTCAAGCAGCTCGTGGCCTACGTCGGTCGCGACGCCTTCCGCGACGGGATCCGGGCGTACTTCGCCAAGCATGCGTGGGGCAACACCACGATCGGCGACCTGATGGCCGAGCTCGAGGCCACGTCCGGGCGCGACCTCGGTCGCTGGCAGGAGCTGTGGCTCGAGCAGGCCGGCGTCAACACGCTGACGCCGGACCTCACGCTCGGCTCGGACGGCGACGGGGTGATCGAGGCCGCGGCGATCGTGCAGACCGCCCCCGAGGACTTCCCCGTGCTGCGGCCGCACCGCCTGGCTGTGGGGTGCTACGAGCTGCAGGGAGACTCGCTGGTCCGCGTCGCGCGCCACGAGGTCGACGTCGACGGAGAGCGCACCGAGCTGCCCTTCCTCGTCGGCCGGCCGATGCCCGACCTGCTGCTGGTCAACGACGACGACCTGGCCTACGCCAAGCTGCGGCTCGACGAGCGGTCCCTGGCCACCGTGATCGAGCACCCGCGGGCGTTCACCGAGTCGCTGCCCCGCTCCCTCGCCCTCGCGACGGCCTGGGACATGACGCGCGACGCGCAGATGCGGGCGCGGGACTACATCACCCTGGCGCTGCGGGCCGTCGACGGCGAGACGGACGCCACGCTGCTGCGCGTGCTCCTCGCCCAGGTCTCCACCGCGCTGGCGGCATACGTCGCTCCCGGCCATCGCGACAGCGCCCGGGAGACGGTGGGGGCCGAGCTGCGGCGCCTGGTCGAGACGGCCGCGCCCGGCAGCGACGCCCAGCTGCAGCTGGTGTCGGCGCTCGCCGCGATCACGCGCCGCCCCACGGACCTCGACCTGATCGAGGGCCTGTATGCCGGGCGCCTCTCCCTGGACGGTCTCGCCGTCGACACGGACATGCGCTGGACCCTGCTGACCGCGCTCGCGGCGGCGGGACGCGTGGGTCGGGCCGAGGTCGAGGCCGAGCTCGAGCGGGACCGGACCGCGTCCGGGCAGGAGCACGCCGCGGTGGCCGTGGCCGCGCTCCCCACCGCTGAGGCCAAGGCGCAGGCCTGGCGCCGTGGCGTCGAGGACGCGTCGGAGTCCAACACGATCGTGGGCGCGACCGGGCAGGGCTTCGGCCGGGTCCACGACGTGACGCTGCTGCAGCCCTATGTCGAGCGGTACTTCACGATGCTGCGCGGCATGTGGGAGCGGCACTCGTTCGCGCTGGCCGAGGTGGTGGCGGGCGCGTTCTATCCCATGCCGCTGGCGGACCGGTCGCTGCTGGACGCCACGGAGGCCTGGCTCGCCGCCAACGCCGACGCCCCCTCCGGGCTCGTGCGGGCCGTGGCGGAGCACCGCGACACGGTGGCGCGGGCGCTGCGGGTGCAGGCGCGCGACACCACCGCCTGACCTACCGGCGGTAGAGGCATCGACCGGCCCTCGTTCCCCAGGCTGATGCCTCTACCCCCGGCGGGTCTTGCGCCGGGGGCAGAGGGGGCCGGGTGGCCAACGTCGTGGTCTGATCCAGCTCGCCGAGACGGCTGGGTTCTCACCGGATCCTGTATGCCGAGCCCCACGCCATCCGCGCGCCCGGCGTGCACAACTGCTGCACATTGCGGGTCCTGGATGGCGAATTCCGTTGTGCCGCAACGACGGGTCATCCGGCGTCGCCCCCATGTGCAGCAGTTGGGCACCGATCCCGCTGCCGTGCGGAGGGCTGCTCGGCATACGGGCTCAGGGAACAGCGGCAGGTGAGCCGCAGGATCCGCCTGCCTTGGTCACGCCGACCGACCTTGGTCACATCGGCCTGGTGTGCGAAGCCGGGCGAATGTGACTACCTGAGGTAGGTCAGAGGACGCGGGAGAGGAAGCGTTGCAGGCGCTCGCTGGCCGGACGCTCGAAGATCACGTCCGGAGCCGCGTGCTCGGCCACGACGCCCTCGTCCATGAACGCCACCTGGTCGGCCGCCTCGCGCGCGAACCCCATCTCGTGGGTCACCACCAGCATCGTCAGGCCGGAATCGCCGAGGTCGCGCATGATCGCCAGCACGCCCTTGACCAGCTCGGGGTCGAGCGCGGACGTCGCCTCGTCGAACAGCATGATCCGCGGGTCCATCGCCAGCGCCCGGGCGATCGCCACGCGCTGCTGCTGCCCGCCGGAGAGGGACGACGGACGGACGTCCGCCTTGTGCGCGAGCCCCACCGACTCCAGGTGCGTCAGCGCCCGGGACCGTGCCTCGTCGCGGGACAGGCCGAGCAGCTTGCGGGGCCCGAGCGCGACGTTGTCGGCGACGGTCTTGTGCGGGAACAGGTTGAAGTGCTGGAACACCATGCCGACGTGCCGGCGCAGCTGGTCCGGGTCGTCGCGCAGGATGCTGCGCCCGTCGAGGAGGACGTCGCCCTGGTCGGGCTCGAGCAGTCGGTTGACCACGCGCAGCAGCGTCGACTTGCCGGACCCGGAGGGCCCGATGACGCAGGTCGTGCTGCCGGCAGGGACCTCGAGGTCGACGCCGCGCAGCACGCGGTTGCGGCCGAAGGCCAGGTGCACGTCGCGCAGCTCGACGGACAGCGGTGCGGCGGTCATCAGTGTGCCTCCTGGGTCAGGGCGAGTGCGCCGTCGTCGGGGGCGTCCGGCGTGGCGGAGCCGCCAGCGCGTGGACCGCCAGAGCCGTCGGAGCCGTCGGAGCCCTCTGGGTGTTCCCCGTCCGAGCGACGACCGTGGCGCAGCCGGTGGTCGATGGCGTTGACGGCGTGCGTCAGCGGCACCGTGATCACGAGGTAGAACAGCCCGGCGAGCAGCAGCGCGGACTGGTTGCCGGTGTTGGCGGCATAGTCCTGCCCGATCCGGAACAGCTCGCGTTGGCTGGCCAGCAGCCCGAGGAAGTAGACCAGCGAGGACTCCTTGATCAACGAGATGAACTGGTTGACCAGGGCCGGGAGCACGCGGCGGACACCGAGGGGTATGACGACCAGCCGCATCGCGGCGTTGTGGCTGAAGCCGAGGGCCCGCGAGGCCTCCATCTGCCCGGCCTCGACGCTCTGGATGCCGGAGCGGAAGATCTCGCCGATGTAGGCGGACGCGATCAGCGACAGGGCGAGGATCCCGAGCGGGTACGGGTTGTTGCCCCAGATCTGCAGGCCGACGGGGGCCAGGCCGACGCCGATGAGCAGGATGGTGACGGCGGCAGGCAGCCCGCGGAAGATGTCGGTCCAGACGCGTGCCGGCCACCGCAGCCAGCGGTGCCGGGACAGGCCGGCGACCGCGAGCGCCATACCGAGGATGGTCCCGATGATGGCGGACACGACCGCGAGGAGCAGCGTGTTGGGCAGGCCGACCGTGATCAGGTCAGGCAGCGCCTCGCGCATCGCGTCGAGGTCGAAGAAGGTCTCCCTGAGGGTCTCGAGGACGTCCACCCCGGGTCACCGCGTGATCTTGACGGCGCCGCTGCCCGGCGTGAAGTCCGCGGGGGTCTTGCGGCCCGGGTAGTACTGGTCGACGAGCTTCTGCCAGGTCCCGTCCTTGACGACCTCGTCCAGGCCCTTGTTGAGCGCGTCCTTGAGCTTGGTCTTGTCCTGGGCGACGGCGTAGGCCATCGGGGTGGGGCTCAGCTCCTTGGCAGCGAGCAGCACCTTGCCGCCGGACTCGCCCGCGAGCTTCTCGCCGATCTCAGCAGGGCTGACCCAGGCGTCGACGGTGCCGGCCTTGAGCTGGTTCATCGCGCCGTTGTAGTCGGGGACGCGCACGGGGTCGAGCTTCTTGCCGGTGGCGTAGTCGTCCTGGACCGTGCCCTGGACCACGACCACGCGCTTGCCCGTGAGCTGGTCGAAGCTCTTGAGCGTGGACCCCGCGGGGACGTTGAGGCCGATGTAGCCGAAGTCGTAGCCGTTGGTGAAGGCGACCGTCTGCTTGCGCCTCTCGGTGATGGTGACCGAGGACGAGCCGACGTCATACTTGCCGGACTTGACCTGCGAGAGCAGGCCGGAGAAGTCGGTGCCCGCGAACTCGACCTTGAGGCCCTGCTTGGCGGCGACGGCCTTGAGCAGGTCGTTGTCGAAGCCCGTGAACTGGCCGTCCTTGAGGAAGACGTTGGGCGGCGCGTCGGTCAGCGTGCCGACGTGCAGGACGCCGGGGCGCTGCAGGCCCAGGGGGTTGTCCGTGGCCTGCTCCGAGCCGGAGCCGGAGCCGGAGCCGCACGCGGACACCGCCAGCATCATCGCCGCGCCGGTGGCGGCGAGGGCGGTGCGACGGGTGATCCAGGGCGTGCGAGACATGGTTGTCCTCCGGGGCGGGGCGCGATCGGCGCCGGCATGGGTGGGAGGCCCGCCCGACGGTGGGCAGACCAAAGGGAACCTTATGCAGAGGCAAACGTCAGGTAATCCGAGCGTCCACGTCTCGGACGCCGTCCAGGCAGGCAGGTGAGGCGCCAGGTCCGCCGGCCTCCGTCACACCCGCCTGGGGAACGACGGCCGGTCGATGCCTCTACCGGGGGTAGGTCCGTCGACGGCGTGCTAACCCAGGCGGGTGTGACTACCTGAGGTAGGTCAGAGGGTGCGGGCGAGGCGGCGGGCCCAGCGCGATCGCATCAGGTCCTCGAGCAGCACGGGCCGGCCGTCGGCGCCGGCCAGGGGCATGCGCCAGTTGGCGTACTCCTCGTCGGTGCCGGGCTGGTTGATGATGCGCTTGTCCTGGGCCAGGTCGGACACCGAGATGCCGCGCAGCAGCGCCGGCGTCCACGACAGGAGCTTGTGCAGCGCCTCGATCGTGTCCTCGTCGCTCGCGTCCTCGCGCAGCAGGCCGCGCGAGCGCAGCAGCGCCTTGATCCCCTCCTGCTCGTGGACCTCGCTCGCGCGCTCCTCCTCGATCGAGCGGGTCAGCAGGCCCAGCTCGTGGCGCAGGTCGATGTGCACCTGCTGGAGGTAGCCCGCGGTCGGGGGCAGGTCGTGGGTGGTGACGGTGGCGAGGCACAGGCGGCGGTACTGCTCGGGCTGGATCGGCTCCCCGCCGTGCTCGTAGTCGCGCTCGAACCACAGGATCGAGGTGCCCATGACGCCGCGGTCCGCGAGGTAGTCGCGCACCCACGACTCGACGGTGCCGAGGTCCTCGCCGATGACGACGGCGCCCGCGCGGTGGGCCTCCAGCGCCAGGATGCCGATGAACGCCTCGTGGTCGTAGCGCACGTAGGTGCCCTCGAAGGGCTTGCAGCCCTGCGGGATCCACCAGAGCCGGAAGAGCCCGATGATGTGGTCGACGCGCAGGCCGCCGGCCGAGCGCAGCACGGTCCGGAGCATGTCGCGGTAGGGCGCGTAGCCCAGCTCGGCGAGCTGGTCGGGCCGCCACGGCGGCTGGCTCCAGTCCTGGCCCAGCTGGTTGTACTGGTCGGCCGGCGCCCCCACGGTGACGCCGCGGGCCAGCGCGTCGCGCAGCCCCCACGCGTCGGCCCCACTCGGGTGGACGCCGACGGCCAGGTCGTGGATCAGGCCGAGGCGCATGCCCGACTCGTGGGCGACCCGCTGGGCCTGCTCCAGCTGGTCCTCGACGACCCACTGCAGCCAGCAGTAGTAGTCGACGTCCGCGGCCAGCTCCTCGCGACGCTCGGTGACGGCCGGGCCGGCGGAGTCCTGCAGCTCCTCGGGCCACTCGGCCTCGTCCTCGCCGTATGCCGCGGTGAACGCGCACCACGTCGCGAAGTCCACCAGGCCCTGCCCCTCCCGCTGGCAGAAGGCGCGGTAGTCCCGCTCCCGGCGGGGCGAGCGCGGCTGCTTGTGGACGAGCCGCAGGGCGGCGTCCTTGAGGCGCCAAGAGGCGTCGCGGTCGATGACGTCCTCGGCGTTGAGGCGCAGCGCGTCGTCGGCCTGCCACTGCAGCAGAGCCCGGTCCTGCGCCGTGAGGTAGCCCATCTCGGGGATGTCCTCGACCCGGATGTAGAGCGGGCTGATGAACCGCCGGGTGGTGGGCAGGTAGGGCGAGGGCTCGACCGGCGGGACCGGCTCGGCGGCGTGCAGCGGGTTGACGAGGACGAAGTCGGAGCCGAGCTCCTGACCGGCCCACGCGGCGAGCTCGGCGAGGTCGGCCGCGTCACCCATCCCCCAGGACCGGCTGGAGCGCATGGCGTACAGCTGGGTCATGACGCCGGAGGCAGGGTGGTCGCGCAGCGACTCCGGCACCTCGAGGCGGTCCGGCGTGACGACCAGCGTGCAGGTGGCCGTGGTCCCGGCATACGAGGCACTGATCTCATGCCAGCCGAGGGGCAGGCCCGCGGGGACGTCGAAGGTCGCCTCCCCCAGCTGACGGCCGTCCACGACGCGGGGGTCCACCCACCTGTCGACCTGGTCGAGCGGGCGGCGCGATCCGTCCTCGAGCTGCACGGAGACCGTGACGGACTCGCCGTGCGGCAGGTGCACGGGGATCGTCGTGCTCTCGGACTCCGTCACGACCAGCACCGGCGGCAGCGGGCGACGCCACTCACGGTCGCGCACCTGCGCCAGGGAGGCACGCACCTCGTCCTCCGTCGCCGCGGGCTGACCCAGAGCGGCGAGCACGGCCACGATGGTGCTCGCGGGCACGGTCACGTGGGCTCCCTGCCAGTCCCAGTACTCCGTGGCCACCCCGTTGGCGCGGGCGAGATCGATCAGTTCGGTCGACGGTGCGTCAGTCACGGGGTGAAGTGTGTCACGGCCGTGACAGCGTTCGCCAAGGTCGACCCGCCATGATGGAGGCATGAGTGCCAGCACATCCTCGTCCGTCCTGCAACCGCTCGCCGTGACCTGGGAGTCGGCGTGGACCTGGGCCCAGGGGGCACCCCTCACGATCGTCGCGATCATCCTGGGGGCCATCGCGACCCGCTGGCTGATCCACCGCGCCATCAACGGATTCGTCAACGGACTCCTGCTGCGGTCCGAACGGGTGGAGGCCGCTGCGGTCAACGTCACCCGGGTCGACACCGCCGAGCTCCCGATCATCCGCCGCCAGGCGCGCAAGGCCGCCAAGATCTTCAGCGACCCCAGCATCGTCAGCAGCGCGCGCCAGGAGCAGCGGGTGCGGACGCTCGGCGCCGTCCTGCGCTCGGTCACGACGGTCACCGTCGCCTTCGTCGCGGCGCTGATGGTCGGCGACGAGCTGGGCTTCAACATGGCCCCGCTGCTCGCCTCGGCCTCGGTCGGCGGCGTCGCGCTCGGCTTCGGCGCGCAGAGCCTGGTCAAGGACTACCTGTCGGGGATGTTCATGATCATCGAGGACCAGTATGGCGTCGGCGACGTGGTCGACACCGGCGAGGTCATCGGCACGGTGGAGGACATCTCCTTGCGGCTCACGACGATCCGCGACTTCAACGGGGTGATCTGGTACATCCGCAACGGCGAGATCCTGCGCATCGCCAACCGCTCCCAGGGGTGGTCCACCGCCCTCGTCGACATCCCCGTCCCCGTCACCGAGTCCATGGAGAAGGTCATGCCGATCATCTCGCGCGCCATCCGCGGCATGGACAAGGAGGAGGACTGGTTCGGCAAGATCATCGAGCAGCCCGAGGTGGGTGGCGTCGAGTCGATCGTGGGCGGCGTCGCGACGGTCCGCATCATCGTCAAGTGCGCACCCAACGAGAACGTCCCGGTCGGCCGCGAGGTCCGGTCGCGGGTCATGGCGCAGCTCGGCGCCAGCGGGATCTCGCTGCCGACCATGCCGACCTTCGGTCCCGGCGTGCTGCCCGGAGGCGGCGGGAGCACCGCCAAGTGAGCGGGTGGGAGAGACTGGCGCGGTGACGTTCTACGACGAGGTCGGTGGCGCAGCCACGTTCGAGCAGCTGGTGCGCGAGTTCTATCGCGGCGTGGCCGGCGACCCCGAGCTGCGGGCGCTCTATCCCGAGGAGGACCTCGGCCCGGCGGAGGTCCGGCTGCGGATGTTCCTCGAGCAGTACTGGGGCGGGCCCACGACGTACTCCGAGCAGCGCGGCCACCCACGCCTGCGGATGCGGCACGTGCCCTTCGCCGTCACCCCGGACATGCGCGACCGCTGGCTGCACCACATGCTCGCCGCCGTCGACACCCTCGACCTGGACGAGACGCACGACCTGCTCCTGCGCGACTACCTCGTGCGGGCGGCACACTCGCTGGTCAACCGCCTCGACTGACGCGGTCGTCGAGCACCTGCGGCGTGGCGTCGTGGTGCAAGTTCTTGCAGATGTTGCAGTCGATTTCACACGGGCGCGACGATGCCTCAGCATGGATGGGTGACCCCCGACACCGTCGTCCCTGCCGTCGTCCCTGCCGTCGTCCCAGCCACCGACGCCGCCGCCTGGTGGCGGCACGCCGTCATCTACCAGGTCTATCCCCGTTCCTTCGCCGACGCCGACGGCGACGGCATGGGTGACCTGGCCGGCGTGACCGGCAAGCTGCCCTACCTGCACGACCTGGGCGTCGACGCGGTCTGGCTCTCCCCCTTCTACACCTCCCCGCAGGCCGACGCGGGCTACGACGTCAGCGACTACCGCGACGTCGACCCGCGGTTCGGCTCGCTGGCCGACGCCGAGCAGCTGGTCGCGCGCGCCCACGAGCTCGGCATCCGCGTCGTCGTCGACCTGGTGCCCAACCACACCAGCGACGAGCACGCGTGGTTCCAGGCCGCCCTCGCCGCGGGCCCCGGTTCCCCCGAGCGGGCCCGCTACATCTTCCGCGACGGCCGCGGCGAGCACGGCGAGCTGCCGCCCACCAACTGGCGCTCGGTCTTCGGCGGCTCCGCGTGGACCCGCGTCACCGAGTCCGGCGGCGAGCCGGGCCAGTGGTACCTCAACCTGTTCGACTCCAAGCAGCCCGACCTCGACTGGGAGCACCCCGAGGTGCGCGAGGAGTTCCACGACATCCTGCGCTTCTGGCTCGACCACGGCGTCGACGGCTTCCGCGTGGACGTGGCGCACGGCCTGGCCAAGGACCCGAGCTTTCGCGACTGGGACGCCCACACCGAGATGATCTCGGGTGACGGCGAGGCCCGCCCCACCAACGCCAGCCCCTACTGGGACCAGGACGGCGTCCACGACATCTATCGCGGGTGGCGCCGCGTCCTCGACTCCTACAACCCCGAGGGCGACCCCCAGCGCGACCGGATCCTGTGCGCCGAGGCCTGGGTGTCCCCGATCGAGCGGCTCGTGGCCTACACCCGGCCGGACGAGATGCACCAGGCGTTCAACTTCGACTTCCTCGACTCCCCCTGGCGCGCAACCGATCTCGTCGAGCGCATCACGCGCTCCCTCGAGGCGGCGCAGAGCGTCGGCGCCCCCACGACCTGGGTCCTGTCCAACCACGACGTCGTGCGGCACGCGACGCGGCTCGGCTATCCGGTCGGCTCGCCCCGCATGAACGGCATCGACGCGACCTGCCCCCAGCCGGACGCCGACCTCGGCCTGCGGCGGGCCCGGGCTGCCACGGCGCTCATGCTGGCGCTGCCCGGTTCGGCATACCTCTATCAGGGCGAGGAGCTCGGGCTCCCCGACCACACGACCCTGCCGGACGAGCTGCGCGAGGACCCCGCGCACCACCGCACCAAGGGCACCCCCGAGGCCGAGATCGGTCGCGACGGCTGCCGCATCCCCCTCCCCTGGGTCGGGGGTGCGCCCGGCAACGGGTTCGGTCCCTCGGAGCGCACCTGGCTCCCCCAGCCCGACGCGTATGCCGCCCTCGCGGCGAACCTCCAGGCGGGGAAGCCGGGCTCGACGCTCGAGCTCTATCGCGCGCTGCTCGCCACCCGCCGCGAGCTCGACCTCGGCGTCGGCGTCCTGCACTGGCAGCAGGGGTATGGCGAGGACGTGGTCGCCGTCGTCAACGAGCGCGGCACGGACCGGCTGCTGGTCCTCGCCAACCTCGGCGAGGAGCCGGTCGCGCTGCCCGACGGGACCGAGGTCGTCGTGGCCAGCGGCCCGCTGACCCCCGAGGGGCTCGTCCCGACCGACACCACGGTCTGGGCGCGCACCCGCTGACGACGGTCGGGTGCACGCCCCCTGACGACGGTCGGGTGCGTCACAGATCTTCGGGTTCTGGCCCGAAGATCTGTGACCTGCCCGAGTCGTCGCCCCGCGCGTCGTAGGTTGGCCCCGTGAAGGCTGAGCAGTTCCCGTACTTCGACGCTCCCCGGCCGCTGGCCCTGGCCCACCGCGGTGGCGCCGCCTACGCGCCCAACCACGGGCGGGAGAACACGTTGGCGGCCTTCCGCACCGCCTACGACCTGGGCTACCGCTATCTCGAGACGGACGTCCACGCCACCCTCGACGGGCAGGTCGTCGCGTTCCACGACGCGCGGCTGGACCGGGCCACCGACCGGCGCGGCGCGATCGCGGACCTGCCGTGGGACTACGTGCAGCAGGCGCGGATCTCGGGCGAGTCCGTCCCGCTGCTCACCGAGCTGCTCGAGGAGCTGCCGGACGCGCGGTTCAACATCGACATCAAGTCGCCGGGCGCGGTCGTCCCCACCGCGCAGGTCCTGCTGCAGGCCGGCGCGCTGCACCGCGTCTGCATCGGGTCCTTCTCCCAGCGCCGGCTGCGCCACGTGCGCGAGCTGCTCGGGCCGCGCCTGGCGACGGCGGCCGGTGGCGCGGGCGTGGCCAGCCTGCGGTTCCTGCCGCGCCTGGTGACCCAGTGGCTCAGCACCCCCGCCCCGGTGCTGCAGATCCCCCGCACCTACACCCTCGCCGGGCGCTCGGTCGAGCTCGTGACCCCGGCCCTCGTGGAGGCGGCCCACCGGCGCGGCAAGCACATCCACGTCTGGACGATCGACGACGCGCAGGAGATGCACGAGCTGCTCGACCTCGGGGTGGACGGGCTGGTCAGCGACGCCATCGACACCCTGCGCTCGGTCCTGGTCGAGCGCGGCGCGTGGCAGGAACCACCCCCAGGCCCCGTTACCGTGGAGCGGTGAGCCCCGCCGAGACACCGACCACGCAGGGACCGATGGGGCCGGCATACCGGCTGGTCACGATCGTCATGATCGCCCAGGTGACCCTCGTCGCCTTCGAGTCGATGGCCGTCACGACCGCGATGCCGGCGGTCGCCGCCGAGCTGGACGCGGTGCGGTCCTACGGCCTGGCCTTCTCGCTTTTCCTGTCCGCGCAGCTGCTCGGCACGGTGCTGTCGGGGACCTGGACCGACCTGCGCGGGCCGCTGCCCGCCACCCTGGTGGGCCAGGCCGGGCTCGCGATCGGCTCCCTGATCGCGGGGATGGCCGACAGCTTCGCCGTCCTGCTCGTCGGGCGGATGATCGCCGGGCTGGGGGGCGGCCTGCTCGTCGTCGCGCTCTACGTCATGATCGGTCGCGCCTACCCGGAGTCCTTGCGGCCCAAGGTCTTCGGCTGGGTGTCGGCCGCCTGGGTGCTGCCCGCCATCGTCGGCCCGCTGCTCGCCGCCTGGCTCACCGAGGCGCTGTCCTGGCGCTGGGTCTTCCTCGTCGTCGTGCCACCGATCCTGGTCACCGCCGTCCTCACCTGGTCGCGCCGCGCCACGGTGTCGCCCCCCGGGCACGTGGGCTCGGGCCGCGAGCGCAGCACGCACCGGCGAGCCGCCGTGGCGGGAGCCCTGGTCGCCGTGGCCGCCGGTGTCCTGCAGTGGGGCTCGCAGCACGTCGAGCCCTTCCAGCTCCTCCCCGTCGCCCTCGCGGCGGCCGGTCTGGTCGTCGTGGCCGTCGTCGCGCCGAGGCTCGTCCCGCAGGGAACCGTCCGCCTGGCCCGGGGCCTCCCGTCCGTCACCATGTCGCGCTTCCTGCTGGCGGCGGCGTTCAACGGCGCCATCACCTTCATCCCCCTGATGCTCGTCAACGAGCGCGGCACCAGCAGCACCGTGGCCGGGGTCATGCTCACGCTCGGCTCCCTCGGCTGGTCCGTGGGTGCGGCGCTGCAGGGACGAGATGCCTTCGTGCGCGACAGGTTCCGCCTGCTCGGCGCCGGCGGGGCGTCGCTCGCCGTCGGCCTGCTGGGGCTCGCCGCCATCGCCGGCCTCGGGCTGTCGGAGTGGTTCGTGCCCGTCGCCGCCAGCGCCATGGGCGTCGGCATGGGCCTGGCCATGTCCACGGTCTCGGTGCTCGGGCTCGACCTCACGCCCATCGAGCGGCACGGCGAGGTCTCGTCCTCGCTGCAGCTCGCGGACACGCTCGGCTCCGCGCTCGGCGTGGCGCTGACGGGCGCCGTCTTCGCCGGGCTGCACCGCTCGCCGGGCGAGGACGGAGCGGCCTACACG
Source organism: Arsenicicoccus sp. UBA6765 (assembly GCF_002453335.1). Lineage (NCBI taxonomy): Bacteria > Bacillati > Actinomycetota > Actinomycetes > Micrococcales > Intrasporangiaceae > Arsenicicoccus > Arsenicicoccus sp. UBA6765. The sequence continues at coordinate 34,088 of NZ_DKGR01000040.1, read as the reverse complement.
CTGATCTGGGTGCTCTGCGCGACCTCGGCCGCGCTGGTGGTCCTGGCCGGCTCGCGGGCCCGCCCGGTCGACGTTCAGCGCGCGAGGACGTGACCCACCGGCACGGACAGCCGCAACCACCGGCCGCAGCGGTGCAGCGTGCCCGCCTCTCCCGTGAGGAAGCCCAGGGCGTGCGCCCCGAAGGCCAGCCCCGACGGGATGCCCTCGGCCTCAGCCGCTGCCATCGGCCGGGCCCACACCGCGTGCCGCAGCTCGGCGACGGCGAGGGCCCCGGCGCCGCTCCCCACTCCGCGCGCGACGTCGGCGATGCCCGCCTGCGCCGCGTCGTGCAGCTCGGCGCTGGTCACCCGCCCGATCGGCACCCAGCCGGCGCGCGGGGCGCTCTGCCCGGCCCAGGGCGCGCGGACCTCGGTCGGCGGCACCGCGAGGCGGGTCCCCTGGTCGTGGGCGAACCGGTCCAGGAGCGAGCCCAGCGAGACGGTGACGTCGAGGTCGGCGGGCTCCGCGAGACGCATCGTGCGCAGACCCATCACGAGTCCCTCTGCCGCCAGCCCGGACCCGGGCAGGACCGCGGCATACGCAGCCAGCACGGTCCCCTGGGCCTGCAGCCGCATGGCGCCCTCGCGGTCCGCCGCGGCGGCCCGGGCGACGAAGGTGCGCAGGTCCGAGGCGGTCCCCGCGTCGACCAGGGCGAGCGTGCCGGTCACCGGCGCCGCCTCAGGTCGACCGGCTCGCCGAGGTACTGTCCCAGCGTCTCGCGCTGCTCGGGGGTCATGCGACGGGGGCGGGCACCGGCGAAGTCGTACATCACCATCGTCGACTCGGCCCGCGCGTAGACCTGGTCCCCGACGCTCTCGGGGTCCCGCATCACGTAGCCGAGGTCGTAGGACGCTCCCGCGAGCCGCGTCACCCACATGTCGACGGCGACCGGGGCGTGCCGGAACTCCAGCGGCCGGAGGTACTCGATCTCGCTGCGGGCCACCAGGACTCCGCGACCGAGCACCGGGTCGTGGTTGCCGAACCACGCGCGGAAGGCCTCGACGCGAGCCTCCTCCAGGAGCCGGAGGTACTCCACGTTGTTGACATGGCCGTAGGCGTCCATGTCGCTCCACCGGAGCGGCACGGCGACGCGATAGAGGCTCGTCGGGCGGGGGTCGCTGGGGGCGTCGGGCATGGGCCCATCATCACGCACGGCCGGGTCTGTCGGCCCTGGCGTCTAGCGTGTGGGCATGACCAGCAACCAGGCCCGTATGCCGAGCGCGCCCGCCGTCGACGTGGACACCGAGGCCGTGCGCGGGGACGCCACGGCGGCGCTGCGACGCCTGGTCGGGCGCGAGGACGTGGACTTCCGCGACGGCCAGCTCGAGGCGGTGGCGGCGCTGGTGTCGGCGCGCCAGCGCGTGCTCGTGGTGCAGCGCACGGGCTGGGGCAAGTCGGCGGTGTACTTCGTGGCGACGTCGCTGCGGCGCGCGGCGGGGGCGGGGCCGACGATCATCGTGTCACCGCTGCTGGCACTCATGCGCGACCAGATCGCGGCGGCCCAGCGCGCCGGCGTGCGGGCGGTGACCATGAACTCGGCCAACGCCGACACCTGGGGCGAGGTCGCCGCGGCCCTGGCGGCGGACGAGGTCGACGTGCTGCTGGTGAGCCCGGAGCGGCTCAACAACCCTCGCTTCCGGGACGAGCAGCTCCCCGGGCTGGCCGCCCGGTGCGGCCTCCTGGTCGTCGACGAGGCGCACTGCGTCAGCGACTGGGGTCACGACTTCCGCCCGGACTACCGCCGCATCAAGGACCTGCTCACCGAGCTGCCCACCGACGTGCCGGTGCTGGCGACCACCGCCACGGCCAACGCGCGCGTGGTGTCCGACGTGGCCGAGCAGCTCGAGGTGGGTGGCCACGAGGTCCTGACCGTGCGCGGCTCGCTGGCCCGCGACTCGCTGCGGCTCGGGGTGCTGCGCCTGGGCTCGGCCGAGCAGCAGCTCGGGTGGCTCACCGCGCACCTCGCCGAGCTCCCGGGCAGCGGCATCGTCTATGCCCTGACCGTCTCGGCCGCCGAGGACGTGGCCGAGGCGCTGCGCCAGGCCGGGCACGAGGTCCGGGCCTACACCGGGCGCACCGACCCCGCCGACCGCGAGCAGCTCGAGGGGATGCTGCGCGCCAACCAGGTCAAGGCGCTGGTCGCCACCAGCGCGCTCGGCATGGGCTTCGACAAGCCAGACCTCGGGTTCGTGGTGCACCTGGGCTCCCCCAGCTCGCCCGTCGCCTACTACCAGCAGGTCGGCCGCGCCGGTCGCGGTGTCGCACGCGCCGACGTCCTGCTGCTGCCGTCCGCCTCCGACCGCGACATCTGGTCCTACTTCGCGAGCGCCTCAATGCCCCGGCCCGAGCAGGCCGACGCCGTGATCGCGGCGTTGTCCGCCTCGGACCGTCCGATGTCGACGGCCGCCCTCGAGACGGTGGTCGACGTCCGCCGCACCCGGCTCGAGCTGCTGCTCAAGGTCCTCGACGTCGACGGCGCGGTCCGCCGGGTCCAGGGTGGCTGGACGGCCACCGGGGCGCCGTGGACCTACGACGCGGAGCGCTACGCACGCGTCGCCGAGGCCCGCGAGCGCGAGCAGGACCTGATGCTCGCCTACCAGCGCGGCGAGGAGTGCCGCATGGCCTTCCTCCAGCGCGTGCTCGACGACCCCACGGCCGCGCCGTGCGGCCGGTGCGACGTCTGCGCGGGGCCGTGGTATCCCGAGGGGGTGCCCGAGGGCGCCGTCGTCGAGGCCCGCACCCGGCTCGACCGGCCGGGGGTGCTCGTGGAGCCCCGCGCCCAGTGGCCGAGCGGGATGCCGCGCCTGGGCGTCGAGGTCAAGGGACGGATCGCGCCCGCCGAGCAGGTGGAGCCCGGTCGGGCGCTGGCACGGCTCACGGACCTGGGGTGGGGGCAGCGCGTGCGCACGCTGCTCGCGGCCCCGGACGCTCCGGTCGACGAGGCGCTCCTGCGGGGGTGCGTGCCGGTGCTGCGCGACTGGGGCTGGGCCGAGCGGCCGTTCGCGGTGACGTGGATCCCCTCGCGATCACGACCACAGCTCGTCGAGTCCCTCGCCCGAGGGCTCGCGTCGATGGGGCGGATGGTCGACCTCGGACCGATGGAGCTCGTCGACGGCGGCCCGATCGGCGACCGGGGAGGCAACAGCGCCTATCGCCTCGCGGGCGTGTGGGACCGGGTGCAGGCCGGAGCGATGGTCCGCGACCAGCTCGAGCTGAGCCCCGGGGCAGTCCTGCTCGTCGACGACCTGGTCGACTCCCGCTGGACCATGACCGTGGCGGGGCGGGCCCTGCGTGAGGCGGGCGCCACGAGCGTGCTGCCGTTCGCCCTGGCCGTCTCGGGGTGAGCCGGCCAGGGCGGCCGGGTCACCAGCGGTGCGCGACGTCCACGACGACCCGGTTGTTGGCGCCCGGGCCCTTGACGACGAAGACGCGGTAGGGCAGGCGAGCCCGGGTCACGATGCCGACGGCCTCGACACCGTCCACCTTGCCGGCATAGACGACGCCCCGGACGGTGGAGAAGCTCGTCGGCAGCGCCTGGCCGGGCTTGACCCCCACGGGCACCAGGTTGGTGCGCGAGCCCACGGCGATAACCTGCGGCGACCGGGCGGTGCCGACGTAGCCCGCGACGGTGGCTCCCGTGCGGCCCTTGAGCTCGAAGACCACGCGGTCGTAGCACGCGTGGTGCCCGGTGCGGAGGTCGACGGCGGGTGTGCCGGTGACCGGGCTGGACAGGTTGATGCCCTTGTCCTGGGAGCCCCAGCGGACACGGCAGGACGTGGCCGCGTCGGCGGCGGGCAGGGTGGCGACCGAGACGGCGCCGACCGCGGCGATGGCGGTCGTGGCGGCGGCGAGGCGACGGGTGAGCGCGGACATGATGATCCCCCAGGTGACGGTGACGACGGTGTCGAGGCCGGAGACGGCTGTCGTCCGGCGCGCTCACCGTAGGCCAACGGCGAGGCACCCTGGAGGGGCTCGCCACAAACGTCCCCTGGACGTCATCTGGATGGCCCTGCGGCGGCTATCGTGCTGCAGGTGACGCCACCACAGCCGGACCCCTTCGCCGAGCTCCTCGAGATCCTCGACCTGGACCACCTCGGGACCGCGCGCATGACCGTGAGCGCCCGCACCGACGCCGGCCCCGAGTCCTTCCTCACCGAGCAGATCCTGGGCGACCCCGACCGCGAGATCTATGAGGGCAAGAGCCAGTGGCAGCCCCACCGCCGCGTCTTCGGAGGGCAGGTGCTCGCTCAGGCGATCATTGCCGCCGGGCGCACCGTGGGCGCCGTAGCAGGCGGGGTGCCCCGCCCGATCCACTCGCTCCACGCCTACTTCGTGCGGCCCGGGGACGTCGCCAGGCCGATCAGGTTCTCCGTGGAGCGCATCCGAGACGGTCGGTCCTTCTCGACCCGCCGCGTGCACGCCATGCAGGAGGGCCAGGTCATCCTGTCGATGACGGCGTCCTTCCAGGAGCCCGCGGGCGGGCTGGACCACCAGGACGCGATGCCCGACGTGCCTGGTCCGGAGACGCTCCCGAGCGTCGCCGACAAGTACGGCCACGTCGACCATCCCGCGGCCAAGCACCTGGCCCACAGCCGGCCGATCGACCTGCGGCACGTGCGCGAGGACCTCTGGTCCGAGCCGGCCGCCGAGCAGGTGGCCCACCAGGAGCTGTGGCTGCGCGCCGTCGGCACGCTGCCCGACGACCCGCTGGTGCACGCGGCCGTGATGGCCTACGCCAGCGACTACGCCCTGCTCGAGCCCATCATCCGGCGCCACGGGATCGCGTGGATCGACCGGCGGCTGCGGGCCGCCAGCCTTGACCACGCCATGTGGTTCCACCGGCCGGCTCGGGCGGACGAGTGGATGCTCTACACGCAGTACTCCCCCAGCGCGCAGGGTGGTCGCGGTCTCGGGATGGGCCGGATGTTCACGCCCGGCGGCTCGCTCGCCGCCACGGTGGCCCAGGAGGGCATGCTGCGGCTCAAGGGCTGAGCCGCCCCGGCTCCCGCGGCTGCAGCGGGTCGGCGGGTCAGCGCGGGATGTTGCGCAGGTTGGCCCGGGCCATGTCCACCATCTTGCCGACGCCGCCGTCGAGCACGGTCTTGGTGGCTGCGGACGCGAAGCCCGTCACCTGCTCGAGGGTGATCTCGGGCGGGATCGACAGCGCGTTGGGGTCGGTCACGACGTCGACGAGCACGGGTCCGGGCGTGGCAAGAGCCCGGCTCAGACCCTCGCGGACGTCCTTGGGGTCGGTGATGCGGATACTCGTGATGCCGCAGCCCTGGGCGATGGCGGCGTAGTCCACGTGCGCGCGGTCCGTGCCGTAGTCCGGGAGGCCGTCCACGAGCATCTCGAGCTTGACCATGCCGAGCGTGGAGTTGTTGAACACCACGATCTTGACGTCCAGCTGGTGCTCGGCGACGGTCACCAGCTCGCCCATCAGCATCGACAGCCCGCCGTCGCCGGACATCGAGATCACCTGGCGCCCGGGCTGGCTCGCGGCAGCGCCGATCGCGTGCGGCAGGGCGTTGGCCATCGTGCCGTGGTGCCAGGAGCCGAGGACCCGGCGGCGCCCGTTGGGCGTCAGGTAGCGCGCCGCCCACACGTTGCACATGCTGGTGTCGACGGTGAACACGGCGTCGTCGGAGGCCAGGTCGTCCAGGATCGAGGCGAGGTACTCCGGGTGGATCGGGACCATCGTGTCCACGTCGCGCGTGTAGGCCTTGACCACCTTGTCGAGCGTCGAGGCGTGCTCCTTGAGCATCCGCTGCAGGAAGCGCCCGTCCCGCTCGCGCCCGAGCATCGGCAGCAGGGCCTCGATGGTCGCGTCCACGTCCCCCTCGACCGCCAGGGACAGCGTGGCGCGACGCCCCAGGCGCTCGCCATACCGGTCGACCTGCACGATCACCGTGTCCTGCGGCAGGAACTGGTCGTAGGGGAAGTCGGTGCCAAGGAGCAGGACGAGGTCGGCCTGGTCCATCGCCTCGGCGCACGCGCCGTAGCCGAGCAACCCGCTCATGCCGACGTCGTAGGGGTTGTCGAACTGGATCCACTCCTTGCCGCCGAGGGCGTGGCCGACGGGTGCCTTCAGCGCGTCGGCCAGCGCCATGACCTGGTCGTGGGCGCCGCGCACCCCGGCCCCGACGAAGAGCATGGGCTTCTTGGCCCGGTCGAGCAGGCGAGCCAGGTCCGTGACCACCGCAGGGTCCGGGACGTGGCGCGGCGGACGCTCCGAGGTGTGACCGAGGGCGGGGGCCTCGACAGCAGGCTCCTCGGCGACGTCGCCCGGCAGGACCAGGACCGAGACGCCGCTGCGGGCGATGGCGGTCTGGGTGGCGATGTGCAGGATCCGGGCGGCCTGGCGAGGGCTGTTGGCGACCTCGGCGTAGTGGCTGCACTCCGCGAACAGCTGCTCGGGGTGGGTCGCCTGGAAGAAGTAGGTGCCGATCTGCGGCGACGGGATGTGGCTCGCGATGGCCAGGACCTTGGCGCCGCCGCGGTTGGCGTCGTAGAGGCCCTGGACGAGGTGGGTGTTGCCGGGGCCGCAGGACGCCGCGCAGACGGCGAGCCGGCCGGTGAGGCGGGACTCGGCGGCGGCGGCGAAGGCGGCGGCCTCCTCGTTGTGGACCGCGAAGAACGAGATCTCACCATCCCGGCGGATGGCGTCGGTGACGGGGTTGAGGCTGTCCCCCACGAGCCCGTAGATGCGTTGCACCCCAAGGGACTTCAGGTGAGCGACGAGCTGGTCGGCGACGGTGGGCTTGGCCATGCACGAACCTCCTGGGAGTAGGACGGTCGGCGTCGCGGACGTGCGGCGTCCTCCTCCCCCTACCCCGCCAGCCTTCATCGCCCACGGCGCGGACCATCTCGTATGCCGAGAGCCGCACCCCGGACGCCCGGAAGCGGGCTCGGGGTGCGGCTCTCGCGCGACCGCGGAGGTCAGTCGCGCGTCAGCTTGCGGTAGGTGACGCGGTGCGGACGGGCGGCGTCCTCGCCAAGGCGCTCGATCTTGTTCTTCTCGTAGGCCTCGAAGTTGCCCTCGAACCAGTACCACGCCGAGGGGTCCTCCTCGGTGCCCTCGTAGGCCAGGATGTGCGTCGCGACGCGGTCGAGGAACCACCGGTCGTGGCTGATGACCACGGCGCAGCCGGGGAACTCCAGCAGGGCGTTCTCGAGGGAGCCGAGGGTCTCGATGTCGAGGTCGTTGGTCGGCTCGTCGAGCAGCAGCAGGTTGCCGCCCTGCTTGAGGGTGAGCGCGAGGTTGAGGCGGTTGCGCTCGCCACCGGAGAGGATCCCGGCCTTCTTCTGCTGGTCCGGGCCCTTGAACCCGAACTGCGAGACGTAGGCGCGCGACGGGATCTCGACCTTGCCGACCTGGATGTAGTCGAGGCCGTCAGACACGACCTCCCAGAGGTTCTTGTCGGGGTCGATCCCGGCGCGGCTCTGGTCGACGTAGGAGATGTCGACGGTGTCACCGACGCGGACGCTGCCGGAGTCGGCCTCCTCCAGGCCGACGATGGTCTTGAACAGCGTCGTCTTGCCGACGCCGTTCGGCCCGATGACACCGACGATGCCGTTGCGGGGCAGCGAGAAGGACAGGCCGTCGATGAGGACCCGGTCGCCGAAGCCCTTCTTGAGGTCGTTGACCTCGATCACGGTGCTGCCGAGGCGCGGGCCCGGCGGGATCGTGATCTCCTCGAAGTCCAGCTTGCGCGTGCGGTCGGCCTCCGCGGCCATCTCCTCGTAGCGCTGCAGGCGGGCCTTGGACTTGGCCTGACGGCCCTTGGCGTTGGAGCGGACCCACTCGAGCTCGCTGCGGAGTCGCTTCTGGAGCTTCTGGTCCTTCTTGCCCTGCACCTCGAGGCGCGCGGCCTTGGACTCGAGGTACTTGGAGTAGTTGCCCTCGTAGCCGTAGAGGCGGCCGCGGTCGACCTCGCAGATCCACTCCGCGACGTTGTCCAGGAAGTACCGGTCGTGCGTGACGGCCAGGACGGCGCCGGGGTAGGACGCGAGGTGCTGCTCCAGCCACAGCACCGACTCGGCGTCGAGGTGGTTGGTGGGCTCGTCGAGGAGCAGCAGGTCGGGCTTGGACAGCAGCAGCTTGCACAGGGCGACGCGGCGGCGCTCACCACCGGACAGGACGGTGACGTCGGCGTCGCCGGGCGGGCAGCGCAGGGCGTCCATGGCCTGCTCGAGCTGGGAGTCCAGGTCCCACGCGTCGGCGTGGTCGATGTCCTCCTGGAGCTTGCCCATCTCCTCCATGAGGGCGTCGAAGTCGGCGCCCTCGTCGGCCATCTCGGCGGAGATCGCGTTGAAGCGGTCGACCTTGGCCTTGATCTCGCCGACACCCTCCTCGACGTTGCCGAGGACGGTCTTGTCCTCCGTCAGGGGCGGCTCCTGCAGCAGGATCCCCACGCTGTATCCCGGGGAGAGCCGGGCCTCGCCGTTGGAGGGCTGGTCCAGCCCCGCCATGATCTTGAGGATCGTCGACTTGCCGGCACCGTTGGGGCCGACGACCCCGATCTTGGCTCCGGGGAAGAACGACATCGTCACGTCGTCGAGGATGACCTTGTCACCGACGGCCTTGCGGGCCTTGGACATGGTGTAGATGAACTCCGCCATGCCCCTCAGGCTATCGGTCGCCGGCCAGGCTCAACGAATCCGTCGACGCTGGTCGCGCGGTGCTCCGGTCAGGGCCGGGCACCGCGCGACCTGCGCGTCCCTGACACCTCAGGCGAACGACGGCTCGCGCTCGGTGACGACGCCGTCGGCATCGACGTCGTAGTCCTCCGTGTCGTCGACGCCCTCGACGTGGGCGTGGGCGTCGGCACCGACGCCCGACACCGCGTCGGTGCCGTCGGGCAGCCCGCCCTCGAGCCCGCTGCCGGCGTGCCCGCCGTAGCCGTCCGCCTCGGGCAGCCCGGACGGCTCCGCACCGTCGGGCAGGGCGCCGCGGTCGTTGGCCGCCGCGACCTCGGGGTCGGCCATGCGGTCGGTGCCGGAGCTGTGGACCCCCTTGGTCACGTCGGCGAAGGCGAAGGTGAGGTCCGGGCCCACGGAGTGGGCGTCGATCTCGACGTTGGTCCCGCGGCGCTCGCCCTGCTCCCAGTCCGTGACGCGCAGGCGGCCGCGCACGATGACGCGCGTGCCCTGCTTGAGCGTCGCCGCGCAGTTCTGGCCCAGCGACCGGAAGGCCGTGACCCGGACGAAGTTGGTGTGACCGTCGCCCCAGCCGCCCTCGCGGTTGCGCTTGCGCTCGGTGCAGGCGATCCGGAAGGCGGCGAACGCGTCGCCGCCCTGGGTGAACCGCAGCTCCGGGTCGGCGCAGAGATTGCCGGTCACGGTGATCATGGTCTCGTGCATGAGGTGTTCTCCTGGTCGGGTCCTCCTCGTCGGAAGGACGTCGTGGACCCAGGGTCGGACGGGCAGGGCGCGGGTGCCAGGGCCTGCCGGCAGCCTGTGGACGACGACGCGGAATGCCGCGACGCCGCCGTCCCCTGTGGACGACGGCGCCGCTCCGGGCCGGAGCCCTGGCGATGCCTGGGCTGGCGAGCACGCTGAGCTGGCGGGCAGGGCTGGCTGAGCTGGCGGGTAGGGCTGGCTGAGCTGGCGGTACTCGGCTAGCCCTTGATCGCCTGGTCGAGCAGCTCGCGGGTGCGGCCGTGCCGAGCGAGCACCGCGTGCACCTCGCTGACCAGGCGCTCCTGCGCGACGTCGTGGATCGCCGCGTCGAAGCGCCGGCCGATGCCGTCGCGGCGGCGCCGGGCGCCGGCCCTGGCGATGGCCCGGCCGAGCGCCGCGAGCAGGAGCCCGAGCAGGAGGCCACCGACCAGCATGAGCAGCGGGTAGGGCAGGATCCCGACAGTGGGGGGCTCGGGCACCGGCAGCTGGGCCCAGCCGAGGCCCATCAGGACCAGCAGCCAGACCAGGCCCGCGACCGCGACGAGCGCGAACAACCACTGCAGCCCGTTGAACACGCTCCACCACAGCGGCCGTCGAGCCCGCAGCGGCACCTCGAGCACCGTCTGGTCGAGGGAGTCGACCAGGTCGTTGTCCTCGGGGGCGGCGGCCCGGTGCACGGCGTCGGCCCAGCGGGTCGGCAGGCCCTCGGAGGCCACGTCGGCCAGGTGGCGGGTGGCCAGGTCCACCGAGGCGCGGGCGGCCGGGGTTGGCGGCGGCAGCGAGGACCGGCCGATGGTGCGGCGCACGTCGGTGGCCTGGATGCCCAGGTCGTTGTCCTCCTTGAGGCGAAGCCGCTTGAGCGGGTCGGGCCGCAGCGCGTGACCCCAGCGGGTGAACGGCCATCCTGTCGTCTGCGCGGCCTCGCGACGGTAGTCCCGCTCGACCGCCTCGAGGACGACGGGCACGCCGGCCGCGCGTCCGAGGGCGGCGACCAGCTCGTCGGAGGGCCCGTCCGGGAGCTGCGGGTCGGTGGACCCCACCTCGTCGCGCAGCTCCTCCGCGGAGGCGCGCAGGTCACCCGTGAGCCGGCGCTCGGCGGCCGTGCGTGACGAGACCGCCTCCGCGAGCCGCTGCTGCAGGACGTCCAGGCCCATCCCGGTGCGGGCCGACGTGGGGATCACCTCGGCCGACGGGATCCCGTCGTCCGCGAGGATGCGGCCCAGGTCGGCGGTGCACTGCTCCACCCCCTCGGGCGACAGCCGGTCGGCGTGGTTGAGCACGACCACGGTGACCGCGTCGTGCTCCGAGAGCACCTGGATGTAGTCGTCGTGCAGGCGGGCGTCGGCATACTTCTGGGGGTCCGTGACCCACACGAAGACGTCGACCAGCTGCAGGACGCGGTCGGCCTCGGCCCGGTGCGACTGGGTGCGCGAGTCGAAGTCCGGCAGGTCGAGCAGCACGAGCCCGTCGAGGTCGGCCGCGCGCCCGTGGACGGGGTCGGTGGCGACGCGGTGGCGGGCTCCGACGCCGAGCCAGTCGAGCAGCGGCGTCGCGGGGTCGTCGCCCCACACCGCGGCGCTGGCCGTCGAGGTCGTGGGCCGGCGGGCGCCGACCCGCGAGACGTCCTCGCCGACCAGGGCGTTGAAGGTCGACGACTTCCCCGAGCCGGTGGCGCCCGCGAGCGCCACGACCGTGTGCGACCCCACGAGGGCGGTGCGCTCGCGGGTCTGGTTGACGATCCGGCGGGCCGGCGCCACCGCCTGCTCGCTGAGCTCGGCGCCGCCGGTCTGCAGCGCCTCGGCGAGGATCCGCGCGCGCTCGGTAGCGGGGAGCGCGGTCTCCTCGGTCGTGCGACGTCGCAGGATGCTGGTCATCGGGCCGCCCTCACGCTCACGGCGGCCTGGGCCAGGTCGCTCGACTGGTTGGTGTCCACCGCGACGTCGTCGACCGCCTCGAGATAGCGGCGCTCCTCGTCGGCGTACAGCGCCTGGACCCGGTCCATCAGGTCCCGGCGAGCCTTGCGGGCCAGGTCGCGCACGGCCTGGTCGCCGAAGATCGCCTCCAGGATGCGCTGCCCGAGGACGGCGGAGCCCGCGGCGATCCCGCCCTCGGCGCCCGTGAGCCCGCTGGTGTGGGTGAAGACCACGAGCATCAGCACCACGGACAGCGCGTTGACGCCGTAGGCGAGGACGCGCGCGGTCGTGCGCTTGTCCTGGCCCTCCTCGCGGATCATCGCGAGCAGGTCGGACTGCCAGTCGCGGACCAGGCGGTCGACGCGGTCGGGCAGGTCGACGGAGGACATGCCGAGCCCCGTGCGGTGCGCCAGCAGGACCTCGCCGCCGGGCGCGTTGCGCCACTGGCGACGGACGTCGGAGGCGGCCCGGTCGGCCTGGGCCTGGATGAGGGAGGCGACACCGGACTGCAGCACCTCGCCGAGCTGGTCGGCGGGCTGGGGCTGGCCCTTGACCGCGGCGGTGATCCGGTCGCGGATCCGGCCGATGCCAGACTCGATGGTGCGCAGGAACTCGCCGGTGCCCACGAACTCCTGCCAGCGGGCGAGCACCTCGCCCCGCAGGAGGGTGCCGTCGCTGACCCCGAGCTCGACCCCCTCCAGGGCGTCGTCGTAGGCCCGGTCGGCCGCGAGTCGCAGCCCCGAGGCGGCCATCTGCTGGTCGTCGCTCGCCTCGACGAGCCCCGTGACGCGGCCCGAGAGCGAGTCGAGGGCGCCCGACAGCGTGCGCCGGACGACCGTCTGGCGGGCCACGGCGTCCTCCGCGAGGGTGGCCAGCCAGCGCCGCAGCGGACCCACCTCGCGCTCGGGCAGCAGGCCGCCCTCCTCGAGGACCGTCTCGCGGACCGTGAAGATGGGGGCGCCCTCCAGCCGCTGCTCGGCCAGCATCCGCGCAAGGTCCTCGCGGACCTCCACGACGGCCTCGTCGGGCACGCGGTCCAGGACGATCGCGACCGAGGTGCCGCGGTCCCCGGCCTCGCGCAGGAGGTCCCAGGGCACGGCGTCGGCATACCGGGCCGCCGTGGTCACGAAGAGCCACAGGTCGGCGGCGTTGAGCAGCTGCCGCGACAGCTCGCGGTTGGCGGCGACCACGGAGTCGATGTCGGGGGCGTCGAGCAGGGCCAGCCCGGCGGGGAGGGAGTCCGAGGTCACCAGGCGCACCGAGCTCATGTCGTCGTCCGCGGTGCCCTGGCTGTCGCTGCGGCCGGTGAGCCGGCCGAAGCGCGGCAGGACCTTGGTGGTGAACCACTCGCGGTCCGCCTCGTGGTGCACGAGGACGGGGGCCCGGGTCGTGGGCCGCAGCACGCCGCTGCGCGACACCGTCTCGCGAACGACGGAGTTGACCAGGGTGGACTTGCCCGAGCCGGTGGACCCGCCGACGACGACCAGGAGAGGCGCGTCCAGCGCCGCCAGCCTCGGTATGACGTAGTCGTCGAGCTGGGTCACCAGGCTGGTGCGGGCGGCGCGAGCCTCGGCGGTGGAGGCCAGCTCGATCGGGAACTGCGCCCGGTCGACGACGGTCTTGAGGTGTGCCACGGCATCCGGCAGCCGGTCGTTGCCACCAGGCGCCGGGCTGTCCACCATCTCCACGAGTCCCCCACGGGTTGCGATCACGGATCGTCACCACGGCACGACACGTTCGGGCCCTGGGCGTTGCGCACATTCTGACAGGAACCTCCCCGTTTCGTCGGGTCTTCGCCCTGACGAGTCCCTCCGGGGTTTCCCCTGGTGGGCTCGATACACTCCCCCGGAAGGCCGACGCGCGTGACGGACCGTGACCCGCCCGGCGTCCACACCCCACCCGTGCAGGAGCCCCCTTGTCCGCCAAGAAGAACCGCGCGAACAACGCCAAGCAGGCCGCCCGTCAGCGTGCCGCCGAGATCCGCGCCCAGCAGGAGGCGGCCGAGCGCAAGCGGCGGCTCCTCATCGCCGCCGTCACCTCCCTCGTGGTCCTCGCCATCATCGGCGCCATCGTGGCCGTGGCCGTGCTCAACAAGGACAAGCCCTCCCCCGCCGCCGCGGGTGCGGTCAAGCTCGACGCCGCCGCGCTCTCCGCGATCAACGACGTCCCGGCGACGGCCTTCGCCGCCGCGGGCGTGAGCGACCAGATCACGAACGGACCGAAGCGGGTCAAGGACGCGCCCGCCGCCACCCGCGAGGGCAAGCCGCAGGTGCTGTACGTCGGTGCGGAGTACTGCCCGTACTGCGCCGGGCTGCGCTGGTCCACGGCGGTGGCCCTCGGGCGCTTCGGCCAGTGGACCTCCCTCACGGAGAGCAAGTCCATCCAGGAGTCCGGCCTCGACCCGCTGTCGACCGTGTCCTTCAGCCAGCAGAACCACGGCGCTGCGTACACGAGCGACACCCTGGCGTTCAACGGCTACGAGACGACCACCTCCGAGCAGCGCAACGGTCAGTACGTCAAGCTCGACACCCTGGAGGGCGAGGACGACGCGACCTTCAAGAAGTACGACTTCCCGCCCTACGTGCAGGGCAGCGGTGGCTCCATCCCGTTCCTGTCGATCGGGGGCAAGACCTTCCAGTCCGGCGGCATCTTCGACGTCCGCGTCCTCGAGGGCAAGACCACCCAGCAGATCGCGACCGCGCTCAAGGACCCGCAGGACGAGACGACCAAGCAGATCCTCTCCGGCGCCAACGTCATCACGGCCGCCATCTGCGAGCAGACCGGCAACAAGCCCGCCGACGTCTGCTCCTCCGCCCCTGTCAAGGCGGGTGCCGCCAAGATCCAGGACCACCAGTGACGTCCGGTCTGCCCGGCTGGCTGCGCTCGGGAGCGCTGCTGCTGTCGCTGGTGGGTCTGCTCGCGTCGGCCTACCTGACCTACGAGCACTTCACCGCGAGCGCGACGCTCGCCTGCCCCGAGGGCGAGGTGCTCAACTGCGCCAAGGTCACCGAGAGCCAGTACGCGACCTTCCTCGGCCTGCCCGTGGCGCTCGTCGGTCTCGCCTACTTCGTCGTCGTGACGCTGCTCTGCCTGCCGGCCGCGTGGCGTCGTGCCGACCTCGACCTGCCGCGCCTCGTCCTGCTGGGGGTCGGTGTCCTGATGGTCTTCTACCTCGTATGGGCCGAGCTGTTCGGGATCGGGGCGATCTGCCTGTGGTGCACCGTGATCCACGTCGCGACGGTCCTGCTGTTCATCCTGCTCGTCTTCGGCCGGGCGCTGGCGCCGCGCCGCTGAGGCAGGCCGCTGAGGCACGCCGCTGAGGCACGCCGCTGCGCCCACCGAGCAGCGAGGCGCCCCGCCCCCGGTGAGCCCGGGAGCGGGGCGCCTCGTCATACGGCAGGGACGACGAGAACGACCTGCCCGTGCATCGTCAGCGCAGGACGATGCGGTCCAGCGGGCCCGGGGTGTAGGGCGAGCTCGCGGCGAGGTAGGCCGCGAAGCCGTCGATGTCCAGGCCGCCGATGAGCTTGCCCGTCGCCTCCTTGAAGACCGGGAAGCCGTCGCCACCGTCCGACAGGAAGTTGTTGGTCACGATGCGGTAGGTCTGGCTCGCGTCGTTGGCGACCGGCTGGCCGCCGATGGTGACATTGCTGATCGCCCCCGCCGCGGTCCGCTCGTAGCGGAAGCCCTTGCTGACCTGCAGCACCTTGGGGAAGGACGCGTTGGTGCCCGTGAACTGCTGGCCGAGCAGGGTGTAGATCTGCGCGCCCGTCATGTCCATCGAGACCAGGTAGTTGTTGAACGGCTGGACCTGGAAGGCCTCCTCGTAGGTCACCACGCCGTCGCCCTCGGCGCCCGACGCCTTGTAGGTGAGGTCGGTGCGGATGCCGCCGGGGTTCATGAAGGCGACGACCGGCTTGACGCCGTTGCTGACCACCGACGGGTCGGCGAGCTGGGCGTCGGCGATGAGGTCCCCGAGCGCCGACTCGCCGGCGGGGTTCTGCGTCCTGGTGACGTCCGTGGTGATGCGGCCGAGCACCTTGCTCGCGATGGGCTTGACCAGCTCCTTGTACTTCGCGATCAGGGAGCTGACCGCGGGGTCCGGCGTGACGGTGCGGGTGACGATGCGGTTGTCGACCCGGACCGAGCTGCGCACGATGTCACGGGACTTCGTGTCGTACTTCATCCGGGCGTCGGTCACGAGCCGGCCGAAGGACAGCGCCGAGGTCACGTAGCGCGGCCGGCCGTCCGGGTCGGGCACGTCGCACACGTAGGACTGGTGCGTGTGCCCGGTCATGACGAGGTCGATCTTGGGCGAGAGGGTGCGGGCGATCGGCAGGATGTCGCTGTTGGGGTCGAGCTCGCCGCCCTTGCCGCAGACGGCGTCGTAGGCCGGGTTGACGGGGTAGGTCTTGCCGTCGGGGGCCTTCCACTGCTGCTGCTTGAGCGAGCCGCCCTGGTGCACCATCGCGACGATCGCCTTGACGCCCTTGCGCTGCAGGTCGCGGGCCGCGGCGTTCATCGTCGACACCTCGTCGCGGAACTCGAGACCGGCCACGCCGGCCTGGGTGACGATGTTGGGGGTGTCCTTGAGCACGGCGCCGACGAAGCCGACCTTGACGCCGCCGACCTCCTTGATCGTGTAGGCCGGCAGGACGGTGCGGTTGGTGCCCTTGTAGAACACGTTGGCCGCGACCATCGGGTAGTCCGCGCCCTCGAAATCGCCGGCGGCGCAGGAGTTCTGGTTGTCCTTGCCGTCGCCGTCGTCGAGGCAGCCGCCCTTGATCAGGCGCAGCATCTCGCGGTAGCCCTCGTCGAACTCGTGGTTGCCGATGGTCCCCACGCCGACGCCCATGAGGTTCATGGCCTCGATGGTCGGCTCGTCGTGGAACGCGGCGGACAGCAGCGGGGAGGCGCCGACCTGGTCGCCCATCGCGGCGGTGATCGTGCGGGTCTGGCCCTCGCGCAGGGTCTTGAGGTGGGTGGCGAGGTATGCCGACCCGCCGGCGTCGACCGTGACGTCGACCGGCTTGCCGGTGGTGGGGTCGAGGCGGTGGTCCACGACGACCCGGCCGCTGGAGCCCGTCGGGCCCTCGAGGTTGCCGTGGAAGTCGTTGAAGCCGAGGATCTGCAGGTCGACCAGCTTGTCCTTGCCGGGCTTCTTGCCCTTGGCGTCGGCTCCGCCCTGGTCGGCGGGCGCCGCGGCGGCGGTGGTGGCGGACGCGGCCAGCACCAGCCCCGCGAGGGCGGCGGCGGCACGCGTGGTGCGCACTCGAGACATGTCACTCCCAGTGGACGGCACGCTCTCGTCGTCGGGAGCGTGCAGGTGGTCCGGCCCCTGGGGTGGGGGCCGGCGAGATGAACGCTAGCCTCGGCCTCCGACAGACCGTCAAGACCGCCACCGGGTGACATCGCGGCATCGGCCCGGTGAACAGGGTGCCGGGCCGCCCGTGGAGCCGCCACCGTCGGTCACCCTGCGTGATCCGTGCGCGCCGACCGGGCGGTCATCGTCGGACAAATGCCTCTCCTTTCCGCAGGTGCGGGGACCGCGACGACCGGGGGCCCCTACGGTCGTTGACGGACCAGACAGCAGGGGCGACCGGCGCCCTGCCGGAGGCGCGAGACCAGCGCCAGAGCAGCACGAGATCACAGAGACGGAGGCGAGGATGTCGGGCACCCCCCTCAGCGACAGCTACCGACACCGCCCCCAGCCGCTCCCCGAGGACGTCGCCGAGCTCAGCTGGATGCGCGAGCACCGCCGCACGGCCGCGTGGACCGACGCCGCCCTCGAGTCGGACCTGGCCGTCCACGGTCGTCCCGGTGCCGCCCTGTGCCACGTGATCGGTGAGCACCTGGAGCCGGAGGCAGAGTCTCCGCTCGGCGAGTTCGTGATCTACGACATCCTCGACCCGCACGCCGTCCTCGACCAGCTCCCCACCCTGCGCCCCTGCGGCCACGCCAGCTGGACCGAGGCCCTGCGGGGCTTCTGCGCGTCGGCGATCCGGGTCGGCTGGGTCGGGCGGGAGGCCGAGCGTCAACCTCGCCCCATGCTCTACGTCGCCCGGTCCGGGTGCAGCGTCGGCGAGTGGATCGACATGACCCGCCCCGAGCGCCAGGTCGAGCAGGCGCTCGGCTCGCTGCCCGGCGACCCCGCCGACACCCAGTGGCAGGTCCACGGCCGGATGGGTTTCTACCACGTCTATCCGATGGCGCAACCGGAGCTGTGGACCATGAACGCCGTCGCGCAGGGCATCGACCGGCACGGCGAGGCCTACGCTGCCTACGCCGAGATGACCTTCCAGCAGGGCATGTCCGAGCACGACTTCGAGGCGCGGTACCGCGGCCACGTCGCCACGCTGGAGGAGTTCGTCTTCGACCAGGCCGAGTCCCGCGGGTGGCTCGCGGCCCTGGCGACCCTCAACCGGGTCGACGGGCTGGCCGGCGCCGTGTCGCTGGACATGAGCCTGCTCACCCGCCAGGTCTTCTCGTCGGGCTACTCCTACGAGCCCGGCGCCGACGGCTATCACGTGTTCGGTCCGCCGGACCTGTCCTGAAGCGCCCCCAGCAGGACTCGAACCTGCAACCGTCGGATTAGAAGGCCGATGCTCTATCCGTTGAGCTATGGGGGCCGGCCATCCAGTCTAGTGGCCGGTCGCGCCGCTGCCTGCACCCCGTGACCTGCGGTGCGACGATGACCCCATGATCACCGGGGACGTCGAGGTCCACCTGGCCCACGTGGTCGACATACCCGCGCTGCGCGGGCTGCTCGACGACGACGAGCTGCGCCGCCTGGACGGGCTGCACCGGCCGGCGGACCGCGCTCGGCTCGTCACCTCGCACGCCCTCCTGCGCCTCGCCCTGGCCTCCCGCTGCGGCGTCGACGCCCTCGAGGTCGTGCTCGAGCGCCGTTGCCCCACCTGCGGATCCACCGAGCACGGCAAGGTGCTCGCCCCGGACCTGGACCAGCACGTCAGCCTCGGCCACGCCGGCGACCTCGTCGTGGTGGCCCTCTCCCCCACCGCCCCGGTCGGCGTGGACGTGGAGGTCGAGTCCGCCTGCGGCTTCGAGGGATTCGCCGAGGTGTCCCTGCACCCTGCCGAGGTCGAGGAGCTGGCGGAGCTGTCCGAGCGCGACGCCGACTGGGCGCGGGCGACCTGGTGGGTCCGCAAAGAGGCCGCCCTCAAGGCGACCGGCCACGGCATGACGATCGACCCGACGAGCGTGCGCGTGACCCCACCGACGGAGGAGCCGGCCCTGCTGGCCTGGCCCGAGTCTCCCTCCCCCACGGTGCATCTCGCGGACCTGAGGGTGCCAGGATCGTATGCCGCGGCCGTGGCCCTGCACGACGTGGACGACCGGGTCGCGGCGATCGACGTCACCCAGCTCGACGGCGACGAGCTCCTCCGCGTCGACTAGCTGCGCCCGTCCAACCTCCGTGCGATGGCAGCCGTGACAGGCGCACGCCGCCGTCGAGGTGCCACCCGCCCCAGCGGCGGGCACACGTGCTGCACATAGGGAGAGCGGTCGAGATCCACCTGTTGCGGCACAACGGAACTCACGTGGGAGACCGACCATAGTGCAGCAGTTGTGCACGCGCCGGCGAGTCGGCCGGACCCAGCCGACCGGCAGCAGCGTCAGCGGCGAGGGAGCTCGGGCAGGGTCGGCTGCTCGAGCCACGCCTTGAGCAGCGAGCGGGCGGTCGCTCCGCCATACCGCTGGGCGTGGGTCACGAACATGTCGGTGGTGACGACGGAGTGCAGGTGGTCGGCCACCCAGGACTGCACCAGCTCGCCGAAGACGCTGTCACCCACCGTGATCCGCAGCGCGTGCAGGGTCAGGGCGCCGCGCTTGTAGACGCGGTCGTCGAACATGTCGCGCGCCCCCGGGTCGGCGAGGACCAGGTCCTGCGGCTGACGCTTGAGGGACGCGTGCCAGCGGCGGGCGTGGGCGTCGGTGGACTGACCGCCGGCGTGCGGCGACCACAGCCACTCGGCGTAGCAGGCGAAGCCCTCGTTGAGCCAGATGTGCTGCCAGGTCGCGACGCCGACGGCGTTGCCGAACCACTGGTGCGCGAGCTCGTGCGCCACCAGCCGCTCCTCGGACCGGCGCCCGGTGCAGTGGTTGGCCCCGAACGTCGAGAACCCCTGCGACTCCAGCGGGATCTCGAGCGGGTCGTCCGTCACGACCACGTCGTAGGCGGGGAACGGGTAGGGCCCGAAGAGCTCGGTGAACACGGCCATCATCTGCGGCTGGCGCCCGAAGTCGTGCAGCGCCTCGGCCTTGAGCCGTGGCGGGACGTGCAGGGTCTGCGGGACGTCGGGGGCGTCGGCGATGCGCGCGGCGGTGTAAGCCCCGATCTGCACGCTCGCGAGGTAGGGCGCCATGGGCTCGCGCTGCTCGTAGGTCCAGCTGGTCCGCGATCCCCGCACGACCCGCTGCACCAGCACGCCGTTGGTGACGACGGTGTATGGCGAGTCGCAGGTCACCGTCGTCGCGTAGGTCGACTTGATGCCGGGGTGGTCGTTGCAGGGGAACCACGTGGGGGCGCCGTCGGGCTGGCCGGCGACGAGCACGCCCTCGGTCAGCTCCTCCCAGCCGACCTCGCCCCACAGGCTCCGGCTCGGGCGCGGGTTGCCCGACCACTGCACCTCGACCACGAGCACCGCCCCGGCGGAGACCTGACCCGGGAGCGTGACGGTGAGCCGGGCCGCGCGGTGGGCGTAGCGGGCTCGCTTGCCGTCCACCAGGACCTTGGCGACCGCCAGCGGGCCGGCGAGGTCGAGGGCCAGCCGGTCGATGCGGCGGGTGGGGCGCACGTGGATGCGGGCGCGCCCGGCCAGGCGGTTGCTCGCCACGCGGTAGTCGAGCTCCAGGTCGTAGTGGGCGACGGTGTAGCTCGTGTCGCCGTGCGCGGGGACGTAGGGGTCGGGCTCGAGCTCGGCCGAGGTGCGCGGGCGCGGCAGCGCGGGTGGCCTCATGCGGAGCCCGCCCAGGGGGCGATGGGGTTGCCGATCCAGCGGGTCCCGGCGGGCACCTGCTCGCCACGCAGCACGAGGGACGCCGGGCCGACGGTCGTGGACTCGCCGAGGCCGGCGGCAGGCAGGATCACGCCGTGCGGGCCCATGGTGGCGCCGGTGTCGAGGGTGACGGTGTCCATCTGCATGATCCGATCATGGAAGAGGTGGGTCTGCAGGACGCATCCACGGTTGACGCTCACCCCGTCTCGCAGGGTGACCAGGTCGGCCTCCGGCAGCCAGTAGCTCTCGCACCAGACGCCGTGCCCGATCCGGGCCCCGAGGGCGCGCAGCCAGACGTTGAGGACCGGCGTGCCGGTCGCGGCCCAGGCGAGCCAGGGGGCGGCCACCATCTCGACGAAGGTGTCGACGACCTCGTTGCGCCACACGAAGGTGCTCCACAGCGGGTGCTCCACGACGCGCAGCCGGCCGACGAGCAGCCACTTGACCGCGACGGTGATCGCGCCGGCCAGCACCCCGGTCAGCAGCAGCACCACACCGGCGAGCAGGGCGGCGGCCCACCAGCCGACCTGCACCCACAGGACCTCGAGGGTCGCCACCACGAGCACCGCGAGGGCGATCGTGCACATGACGGGTATGACGCGGCACAGCTCCACCAGGGCGCGGGCGACCTTGAGCCCGGGGGTGGGGTGGTAGGTCCGCGACAGGTCGTGGTCGGTGGCCTGCCGCTGCAGGCGCACCGGCGGGCTCCCCAGCCACGACGAGCCCGACTTGGACTTGGCGGGAGCGGCAGAGAGGACGGCGACCAGGCCGTTCTTGGGGACGCTGCGCCCCGGCGCGGCCATGCCCGAGTTGCCGAGGAAGGCCCGCTTGCCGACCTTGGCCCGCTCGATGTGCACCCAGCCGCCGCCGAGCTCGTAGGACGCGATCATCGTGTCGTCGGCCAGGAAGGCGCCCTCCCCCACCCGGGTCATCGCGGGCAGCAGCAGGACGGTGGAGGCCTCGACGTTCTTGCCGACGCGGGCGCCCAGCAGCCGCAGCCACACCGGGGTGAACAGGCTGGCGTAGATGGGGAACAGCTGGGTGCGCGCGCTGTCGAGGAGGCGCTCGGTGGCCCACACCTGCCAGCCGATGCGGGACCGGACGGGGTGGTAGCCGGGGCGCAGCCCCAGACCCAGCAGCCGCACGCAGACCAGCGTCAGCAGCATGAGGGTGAGCATCGCGACCACGGTGGCCGGTGGCGTCCACACGAGGGCCCGCAGCAGGGCCTCGGACAGCGTCGGCGCGTCGTGGACGGCCCAGAGCACCAGCGCGGCGGCCGGCACGACGGCGAGGGTGGGGACGAGGCCGAGCAGGACCGAGCTCACGGCATACGCCGTCAGCCAGGCACGCGACTGGGCCGGACGCTCGGTGGGCCAGGTCGGGCGCGCCCGGCCGACCTTGGTGGCGGGCGAGCCCGCCCACAGCTCGCCGTCGGGCACGACCCCGGTGACATAGGACCCGGGCAGCACCTCGGCGTCGCGGCCCACGACTGCGCCGGGCCCGAGGGTGGAACGGCCTCCGACGACCGCGCCAGGGCGAACCGTGACCTGCCCGACGTGCAGGACGTCACCGTCGAGCCAGTGCCCGGCGAGATCGACCTCGGGCTCGATCGAGGCACCGCGACCGAGCGACAGGAGGCCGGTGATGGGAGGCAGGGTGTGCAGGTCGGCGTCGCGGCCGATCTTGGCGCCGAGGGCGCGGGCGTAGTAGACGATCCACGGCGCGCCGGCCATGGTCACCGCCCCGACGGCCTCGGCCAGCCGCTCGGCGGCCCACAGGCGCAGGTGCACCGAGCCGCCGCGGGGGTAGCTGCCGGGGCGGACTCCGCGCAGGAGCAGGCGGGCCCCGACGACCGTGATGCCCATCCGCCCGACGGGCGTCAGCAGCAGGAACCAGCCGAGCAGGATCGCCCACCACGGGGCGGTGGGCGCCCAGGGGATGTCCCAGACCAGGGCGGCGACGGAGTTGGCGGCGGCGACCCCCACCAGCCACTGCAGCCCCGTGACCGTCGACAGGGGTATGCCGAGAAGCAGCTGCACGAGCTGGGCCCGCCGGGGCACGGGGGTCACGGTGCGCGGTGGGGTGTCGTCGGCGCGCAGGCGCGCCGCCATGACGTCGAGGTAGGACGCCTGGTCCGCGAGGCGCGGGTGGGCGTAGGCGTCGGCGACCGTCATCTCGGGGTGGGTCGAGCGCAGGACCGAGACCAGCTGAGCGGTGGTGAGGCTGGACCCGCCGAGGCCGAAGAAGTCGTCGTCCGGGCTGGTCACGGGTGAGCCGAGCACCGAGGACCACTGCTCGGCGAGCCAGGCCGTGGTGCCGGTCAGCTCGCTCGTGCCACCCGGAGCGCCCGGGGCGCTCGGCGCGAGGTCGGGCAGCGGCCAGGGCAGGGCGTCCCGGTCGACCTTGCCGGAGGTCTTGCTGGGGAGGGTGTCGACGACGGCGATGAGGGGCACCAGCGCGGCGGGCAGGACGCTCGCGAGCTCGCTGCGGGCCTGGGCGCGGTCGAAGCCGTCGGGGTCGTTCGGCACGACGTAGCCGACGAGGATCTGGTTGCCCGCGTCGGTGGTGCGGACCGCGGCGGCGGCGCCGGCCACCTCGGGCAGCGCCTGCAGGGCCGCGTCGACCTCGCCGAGCTCGATGCGGCGGCCCCCGAGCTTGACCTGCTCGTCGGCGCGCCCCATGAAGATCAGGCCGTCGGGCTCGTAGCGGACGAGGTCGCCCGAGCGGTAGGCGCGGTCCCAGCCGAGCAGGGGCAGGGGGGCGTACTTCTCGGCGTCCTTGGCCGGGTCGAGGTAGCGGGCCAGGCCGACGCCGCCGATGATCAGCTCGCCGACCTCGCCCTCGGCGACCAGCTCGCCGTCCCTGACGATCGCGAGCTGCCAGCCGTCGAGGGGCAGGCCGATCGAGACGGCACCCTCGCCGGTCATCCGCGCACCGCACGCGACGACCGTGGCCTCGGTGGGACCGTAGGTGTTCCACACCTCACGGCCGGGGCGCACCAGCCGCTCGGCCAGCTCGGGCGGGCAGGCCTCGCCGCCGAAGATGAGCAGCCGCACGGCGTCCAGGCTCGCGGCGGGCCACAGCGCCGCGAGCGTCGGGACCGTCGAGACGATGGTGATCCCGCGCTCGACGAGCCAGGGGCCGAGGTCCATGCCCGTGCGGACGAGGGCACGCGGTGCGGGCACGAGGCAGGCGCCGTGCCCCCAGGCGAGCCACATCTCCTCGCAGCTGGCGTCGAACGCGACGGACAGCCCGGCGAGGACCCGGTCGCCGGGGCCCTGCGGCGCGTCCTGGAGGAACATGCGGCCCTCCGCGTCGACGAAGGCCGCCGCGCTGCGATGGGTCACCGCGACGCCCTTGGGCGTGCCCGTCGAGCCGGACGTGAAGATCACCCAGGCGTCGTCGTCCGGCGTGGGGCGACGCTGGTCGTCCAGGGGGCGGTCGGCGTCGAGGTCGAGCAGCTGGAGCCGCAGCCGGGCCCCCACCACCGCGACGGCGCTCGCCTCGGAGAACACGAGCTCGGCGCGCTCGATCGGGTCGTCGGCGTCGACCGGGACGTAGGCCGCGCCGGCCAGCAGGATCGCCACGATGGCGACGTAGAGGTCGCAGGTGCCGGACGGGACGCGGACACCCACCTTGTCGCCGCGCCGGACGCCCTCGTCGTGCAATCGGTCGGCGAGGCGGGAGGCGGCGGCCCGCAGCTCGGCATACGACAGCACGGTCGTGCCGTCGTCGAGGGCGGGTGCGTCGGGATGGGTCTGGACGACCTGGTCGAGGAGGTCGACGAGGGTGCGCTCGGGCGGCGTGCTGCCGCCGATCAGCTGTGCCGTTGCCACGTGAGACGTCCCTGTTCTGTTCCTGGTCGCGTCGCAGAGCGACGCGGCAGACCCTACAGGGCGCGCGAGCCCACGAACTGCGACCGACACTCCATCATCGTCGTCAGCAGGTGACGCTCGAGGGCGAGGACGCCGTCGTCCACGTCGCCGAGCTCCATCCGGTGCCGCAGCATGGCGAGGTCGCTGGCCGCGTCCTGGAAGCGGTCCATGGCCGCCTGGCTGCGGCGCCCGCCGATCCCGCGAGCCCAGGCCCGGGCCTGGCGCCTGGCGGGGACGGACGCCAGCATGGCGACCTCGGTCGGGGCCAGCCACCCCGCCCGGGCGTAGCGCGTGAGCTCCTCGGAGATGATCCGCGCCTCCCGGCGGCGCGCCCAGACCGCCAGGCCCACGAAGGCGACGAAGAACGGGAGCTGCAGCAGCACATAACCCGTGAGGAAGCCCTCGAGGCCCGCGACGGCGGAGAGGTTCCACGCAGCGTGCAGGACCACGGCGACGGTCCAGCCGACCACGGGTGCGACCACGCGCAGAGGACCGCGCCGCCGATAGACGGCGATGCCGATCCCCACGCCCGTGCAGCAGGTGAAGATCGGGTGGGCGAACGGACCGACCACGCCGCGCAGGACGAAGGTGGCGACCAGCCCCGCGCCACCGGCCTCGTTGAAGGCGCGCCCGAGGTAGAGGATGTTCTCGCCGAAGGCGAACCCGCCCGCGACCAGGCCGGCGTAGACGAGTCCGTCGACCACGCCGTCGAACTCGCGGCGCTGCAGCCACAGGATGACGAGCAGCCCGAGACCCTTGGCGCTCTCCTCCACGACCGGGGCCACCACCACGGCACCCAGCGACGTCGGGTCGGTCCCGGTGGCACCGGCGATGATCGCCATCGTGCCCGTGTTGGCGACCAGCGCCACGGCCGTGGCGACCACCGCACCCCACGCGAAGGCCAGCACCAGCATCCGGCGCGGCTCGCTCTCGAGCCGGTCGATCCACAGGAACGCCGGCACCACCACCCCGACGGGGAGGGCGGCGAAGACGAGACCGAGCAGCCCGGCGCCGACGCCGGTGGAGATGCCGACCGCGCCGAGGAGCACGAGCGAGCACAGCCCGAAGCCGATCATGAGCAGACCCACCATGAGCCAGCGGCGCAGCGTCGCCCGCCGAGGGGGGACGGCTGCGGCCATGGACAGCGGGGGTCCCCCGGGCGACCGACTCATGCCTGCAGGCTAGCCGTCCGGGTGAGGTGGCTACAGTGGGGCGGGTGACTAGCGCTGGCACCGACAAGGCCCTGACCGACCGGATCGTCTGGATCGACTGCGAGATGACCGGGCTGTCGCTCGAGCACGACGCGCTCATCGAGGTGGCCGCGCTGGTCACGGACTTCGAGCTCAACCAGCTCGGCGACGGTGTCGACGTGATCATCCGCCCGGAGCAGGCGGCCCTGGACCAGATGAACGACTTCGTGCGCGAGATGCACACGACGAGCGGGCTGCTCGCCGAGCTGGACTCCGGGGTGACGATGGCGGAGGCGCAGACCCGCGTCCTGGACTACGTGCGCGAGTGGGTCCCCGAGCCCGGCAAGGCCCCGCTCGGGGGCAACACCGTCGCGACCGACCGCGGCTTCCTCGCCCGGGACATGGCCGAGCTCGAGTCCTACCTGCACTACCGGATCGTCGACGTCTCCTCGATCAAGGAGCTGTCCCGGCGGTGGTACCCGCGGGTGTACTTCAACTCCCCCAAGAAGGTCGGTGGGCACCGCGCGCTGGCCGACATCACCGAGTCGATCGCCGAGCTGCGCTACTACCGCGAGGCGATGTTCGTGCCGCAGCCCGGGCCCACGACCGACCAGGCGCGGGGGATCGCGGCGAAACACGAGGGCGGGGGCGGCGGCTCCCCCCGGGCCTGAGCGCCCTGGTCCGTCCCGGGCCGCCCCGGGCCGAACGTCGGTCCTAACGTGGTCGGAAGCACCTCAGATCCACGGTAGTATGGTCCGCGCTGCTCGACGCGGGCGACCGTGGTCGAGGTGCATGGTGGGTGTAGCTCAGCTGGTAGAGCACCTGGTTGTGGTCCAGGTGGCCGCGGGTTCAAGTCCCGTCACTCACCCCAGTCGATGCGAGGCCCCGGACCGTGACGGTCCGGGGCCTCTCGGCTGCCTGCCCGAACCGCGCCCTCGCGGCTCACCATCGCCGGTCGGCGGTGATGCGGACGTGGGTGGTCTCCATCGACGCCGCTGCCCCGTCCTCGTTGAGCACGCCGACCGCACGCATCTCGCTGACCACGCGAGCCAGCGAGGGGTCCGTGGCGGCGAGCTCGTCGACCTCGTCGGCCGCCCGGGCGTAGGTCCGCAGGTCGTGGTTGGGGCCCGTGCCCGCGAGACCGCTGTCGAACCGCACCGTCACCCGCCGCGCGCGGTCGCCGTTGGCGCGCCCGTCGAGCTTGGTGACGACGTCCCGGTCGCCGTCGAGCGCCAGCGTGGTCACGCCGCGCGGCTGCCGCAGGTGGGCGATCGGCGCCGCCACCGCGAGCACGTGCGTCACGCGGTAGCCCTGGCTGCGCAACCGGGCGGCGGCCACCACCGCGGCCATGCCGCCCTGCGAGTGCCCCGCCAGCGCGATCGGCACGTCCTTGGGCACGCCCGCCGCCACCACGGCCGCTTCGACGCCACGGGCGTAGGCGGTGGCCTCCCCACCCATCAGGCCCACGTTGCCGCCGAGGTCTCGGACCTGGTCCGTCTCCTCCCCCGGCAGGCTCCAGGCGTCGGTGCCCGGGACGTCGACGAGCACCGCCTGCCGGTCCGTCCCGTCCTGCCGGCTGGTGATGCGCCGCACCGCGATCGTGCCGTCCTCGCGCGCGTTGGTCTCGGCGAGGCCCCGCACCACGTCGGCGGTGCGTCCAGGCGCCGGCCCGACCGACACGGGCCCGGCGGCCACCAGGACGGGTTCGCCGTCGACCCACAGCGGCGCGGCGGCGTGCGCGACCACCGCGACCGGGGACAGCTCCGCGTGCTCCCCCAGGACCTCCTCGCCCTGGGCGAGACGGGCGACCGCGACCCAAGGGGCAGATAGGGCAGCGGCACCGTTGATCCGGTGCTCCAGCTCCCCCGCGTGGTCAGCGGCCCACCGGTCGGCCGCCTCCCGGGGTGAGAGCGGCTCCCCGGCCCGCAGTGACTCCGTCAGGTAGGCCTCCCCCACCGACCGGGTCGTGCCCACCGGGTCACGGACGACGCCCTCGACCGCGAGGACCACGCCGGCCGCGTCGCGGGCGTCCCACAGGGCGGTGTTGGCGACCTCGGCCAGGTCGTAGCCGCTCGCCGCCGTGACGAGGGCGTTGCCGACGACCCGCGCGCCACCCGCGACGACGAGCGGGGAGAACGGGCCGATCAGCGACCGCTGCAGCGCCGCGGCGGCCCCCAGCGCGGTGGCCGGGGAGAGGACAGCCGTCGCGTCGACCGCGAGACCCGCGCCTGCCAGGGCGCCCGCGACGCCCAGCTCGTCGAGATCGGCGCCCACGCCCCGGCACAGCACGCCCAGCATCTGCACGTCGTCCACGACCACCCTGATGCCGCCGGCGCCGCCGTCGACGCCCGTGATCCGGGGCCCGTCCCCAGTCACCGGAGGCCCACCAGGCCCGTGCCCACCGGCTCGTCACGCAACACCCGGCGCACCGCCTCGGCCCCCTGGTCGGCGGCGTCGTGGACGGCGGCCGCGGTCGAGACGAGCTCGGCCCAGGCGGCGGAGACCGCCATACCGTGCGCTCTGACCGCGACCGCCGCCTCCTGCACCTGCTCGGACCCCGCGCGCAGACCGGCGACGAGGTCGTCGACCCGGTCCCGGGCGGCCTGGGCGGCCGGGGACTGCCAGTCCACCCCCGCGGCCGCCTGCGCGAGCCGCTCCGCCGCCCGCCCCATGCCCGCCGCGTGCTGCTCCAGCACCGCCGCGCACGCCACGACCTGACCACCGTCCATGCTCACCTCCGCCGCCGCGCCGTCCTCCCATGGACGGCCCTGGCGAGGATGCTAGGAAGGACCTGCACCACCCCGGGACGCGCCCGCTCTGCCTGGGGACCACGCCGACCGGATCGCGACGACCTGTGGACAACTCGGCCGCGAGACGGGTCCAGACCGGAAGGAACCATGCCCACCCACGTCAGCCCAGCCCGCCACGTCGCCCTGCCGCTGCTGATCCTCCTCACCGCAGCGCTCGCCCTGCTCGGTGCCGGGCCTGCGTCCGCGCACTCGGCCCTCGTGTCCGCCGACCCCGCCGACGGAAGCACCCTGCGCACCGCACCGACGGCGGTGACCCTGACCTTCAACGAGGACGTCAAGGGACAGTTCAGCAAGGTCATCGTCACCGACCCCGAGGGTCGCCAGGTCGCCGAGGCAGCCACGGTCGCCGGCCCCGTGGTCAGCGCCCGGCTCCCTGCCGGGCTGGTCGACGGCCGCTACCGCGTCGTCTACAGCGTCGTCAGCGCCGACACCCACCGGATCGCCGGCGAGCTGCACTTCACGCTCGCGACGTCCGGGGCCACCGGTGCTCCCACGTCCACCACGTCCACCACGCCCACCTCGTCCCCCGCGACGACGAGCGCGCCCGCCTCGTCGAGCCCCACGTCGACCGGCCCCACGTCGACCAGCCCCGCGACGACGAGCCCGACCGCCCAGCCCGCGAGCCCGTCGGCCTCCGCCTCCTCGGGTGGCAGCTCCCCGTGGCCGTGGGTCGGCCTGGCCCTCGTCCTCGCCGTAGGGGGGCTGGTGAGCCTGAGCCGCCTGACCCGACGTCGCCGCGCCGACGACGGGGGTGGCCGCCGCTGACCGAGCGTGGTCGTCGTCCGCCACCCGGGGGGCTCTGAGCTGCCTCGCCCAGGCCAACCCTCCCCTGCCCTCGGGTGAGCAAGGCATGGTCTGTCCATCGCCGCCGTGCGCCCGGGCCGTCCGGCATGGTCTCGGCGGCGGGACCGAGGCGGTGACGGATGACCGGTCTGGTGCTGGCCGTGCTGGTCGTGGGCATCTCCACGACGGTGTGGTCGTTGGTCGGTGTCGGCCGTCTGGTGGCCGGGCGACGCAGGACGACCAGCCGCACGCACCAGGGGTCCCACCGTGCGCACACGGACCCGCCGGGCCTGGACCAGGTGGCGGTCCTCGTGGCCGCGCACGACGAGGAGCTCGTGATCGAGCAGACCATCCGCAGCGCCTCGGCCCTGGTCCCGCCCCAGCAGATCCACATCGTCAGCGACGGCTCCCACGACCGCACCGCGGAGCTCGCCCGGGCCTGCGGCGTCAACGTCCTGGACCTGCACCCCAACCGCGGGAAGGCCGGCGCCCTCGCCGCCGGCATCGAGCACTTCGGCCTCTGCGACCGCTACGAGGTCGTGATGCTGCTCGACGCCGACACCCAGCCGGCCGACGACTACCTGTCCACCGCGCTGCCGCACCTCGCCGACCCCGACGTGGTGGCCGTCGCCGGGCGCGCCCGGACCCTGTTCGACCCGCCTTCCCCCACCCTGCTCGGGCGCCTCCTCGTCGCCTACCGCGAGCGCCTCTACGTCGCCGTGCAGCTGCTCCTCAAGTACGGCCAGGCCGCGCGCGCGGCCAACGCCGTGCCCATCGTCCCCGGCTTTGCCAGCCTCTACCGCACCAGCGCCCTGCGCGAGATCGACGTGGTGGCACCGGGACTGGTGATCGAGGACTTCAACATGACCTTCGAGGTGCATCGCAAGGGCCTCGGCCGCATCGACTTCCACCCGCAGTCCGCGACGGCCTACACGCAGGACCCCGACCGGTTGCGGGACTACCGCCACCAGATGCGCCGGTGGATGCTCGGCTTCTGGCAGACGGTGCGCCTGCACGGACTGCACCGCGGTGTGTTCTGGACGGCGCTGGGCGCCTTCGTGGTGGAGGTGGTGGTCGCGTCCCTCGTGTGGCTGCTCGTCGTCCCCCTGCTGGCGTGCAGCCTGCTGGCGAGCGCGCTCGCCGGTGCCGTCGCCGGTCCTCCCGGGTGGCTCGTCTGGCTCGGTGGCCTCCTCACGGTCAAGGACGTGCTGCTAGGGGTGCTGCTCCCGGACCTGATCCTGTCGGTCCTGGCCGCGGTCAGCACCCGTCGAGCGTCCTACCTGCTGTATGCCGTGGCCTTCCCCCTCCTGCGGATCCTCGATGCGGCCCTGTGCCTGACCGCGCTGGGTCGCGCCTGGGCCGCTCCGTCCACCGGCCGATGGGTCAGCCCCGCCCGCCGCCAGGTCATGGGTGCCTCGACACGACGCTGACCGTGAGCCGAGCGCGACCGTCCGTCACCGGTGCGTCGCCGCAGGCACCCCCCTGGGGGACGGCGGTCGTGGAATCGTCCCTAGTGAGGTCGGTCCCCTAGGGCGTGTCTCTCAATTCTGGTAGCCAGAGGGTGATGGCGCGTAGGAGGATGCCGGCGCGGTAGGTGATGGCGAGCTTGTCGTAGCGGGTCGCGAGGCCTCGCCATTGCTTGATGCGTTGGAAGCCGTTCTCGATGACGTGGCGTTTGGCGTACAGGTGCGGGTCGGTCTTCGGGGGACGCCCACCGGCCGAGCCGCGGCGTTTGCGGTTGGCCTGCTGGTCGCGGGGCTCGGCGATCACGGCCGTGATTCCCCGTGCGCGCAGCAGCGCGCGGTGGGCTCGGGAGGAGTACGCCTTGTCGGCCATCACCGCGTCCGGTGTCGTGCGGGGGCGACCCGGGCCTGGGCGCGGGATCCGCAAAGCGGCAAGCAGGTTCGCGAACATCGTCGAGTCGCTGCCCTGACCGGGACCGAGCAGCACCACGATCGGGCGGCCCTTGCCGTCGCACAGCTGGTGGACCTTCGTGGACAGGCCTCCGCGGGACCTGCCGACGGCGTGGTCAGCCGGCTCGGTGAGCAGATTCTTGTGATTCGACAGAGCCCCCCGCGAGGCGGGTGGTGTTCGTCGCGTGCTGGTGAGCTCGCCCGATCGTGGAGTCGACCGCGGTGTCCCAGTCGATCACCCCCGCGGCATCCGCGCGCACGAGCAGCGCGGTCAGGACCCGGTCCCAGGTCCCGTCCCCCGCGAACCGGCGGTGTCGCTTCCACACGGTCTGCCAGGGGCCGAACTCGCCCGGCAGGTCCCGCCACGCGATCCCGGTCCGGTACCGGTAGATGATCCCCTCGACAACGACGCGGTGATCACGAAAACGCCTGCCCCGCTTGCCATCCGAGCTCGGCATGAACGGTTCGATCAGCTCCCACTCATCATCCGAGAGCACCTGCATCCGCGACATGGCACCAAGAATCGCGGGTCACCACGCACACCTTTGGGAGACACGCCCTAGGCACACCACGGCATGTCGCCTAGATTTCGGACATGTCCAGCTTTACTCCAATGAACCCCGCTGATGACTTCGCTGATCGAGGCGCTGGGAGCAGCGCAAGACGACCCGAAGCCGGGGCGGCCACCACGACCCAGAAGGAGCAACTCGCGATGTCTACCGTTACGAGAGTCACCCTCGTTCAGAGTCTTCCCTTCGCTGTTTGAGCAGAGCCACCCTTAGGAAGTAGAGGCTGGCAGTTACAGAGATCGCTCCTGCAATCAGCCACCCCCAGGTGTCGGTGTAAAGATAGGCATAGAGAAATATGCCGAATAGAACCGCGCAGCTGAAGAACGGCAGAAGACGCCGGTAAAACCGTAAGGTCCTGTTCTTCTGATAGCTATCCACACGACTCCCTAACTGAATCAATGGACAGAGCCAGGCCACCCGCCGACAGCACGAAACCGACACCTGAAGCATACGCGCCGACGCTCGAAAGACCACCTGTGACGGGAGTGCCAAGGGCGAATACTCCCACGCCGATGGCGCTGGCGACCATCCCCCCGGCACCTATGGCCGCTCCGACCATAGCCTTGGTGCATGACTCACCGGTGGGGTCGGTGGCGTTGCATGGGTTAGCGCCTGCGTACAGGTAGGGGTTGGCTTCCTTGGCGGCGGTGTCGGGTTGGGTGAAGCGGCCGGTGCCGGGGTCGTACCAGCGGGTGTCGGTGCGGTAGAGGCCGGTGGCGTCGTCGTAGAGAAGGCCGTGGAACTGGATACGGTTGGCCTTGGTGCCGCCGTCGTAGTGCTCGTCGGCGACGCGCCATTCCCCGTAGGGGGAGTATCGGTAGATCGCGGCTTCGAGGCCGTGGTCACCGGTCGCGGTGCTGGTGACCGAGCCCTGCCGGTCAGTCAGGTAGTAAAGGCCGGGGTCGGTCTTCCAGTCCCCGCCGTTGGCGACCCACTTGTACGCCAGGGGCTTGCCCGAAGGGTGCAGCAGGTACTTGGTGGTACCCGAGGACTCGGTAACGGTGGTGTCCAGCCCGATCGGGGATCGCTGCTGGGTGGAACCGTGGTTCCACCACATCAGGTTGCCCTGGTCGCTGTGCTGAACGTAGCCGTACTCGTACCGGTCACTGCCATGGGTGGTCATCGCGGTGGCCACGTTGTCAGCGGTCCACTCACTGCTGCGGTTGGGCACCCCGACGCCGGTGTCTCCAGGCGCGGTGAGCTCGTTGCCGTCGGCGTCGTAGGAGAACTTGCTGGCGTCACCGTTGAGGGTGGTCAGCTGGTCCGCGGTGTTGTACCCGTAGCTGGTGGTGCCGGGCTGCGCGTTGTACCCCAGGCTTCCCGTCCGGGTCTGGCTGGTGCGGTTGCCGTTCTTGTCATACGCGTAGGCGTACGACGCCGACGCGGCGCCCGCGGGGGTCTTCTCCGTCGCGCTGGTCAGTCGCTTGAGGGAGTCATAGCCGTAGCTGGTGACCGCGCCCTTGGGGATGGCCGTGGCGCCATTAGCGGCGTAGCCCACGTTGTCGGTCATGGTCTGCACCTGGGTGCGGTCCCCACCGCCCGTGGCGGTGTACGTGTAGGCGAAGTCGTTCAAGACTGCCTGGTTCGGAGAGCCGGCCTTGGTGCGAGTCACCCGGGAGGAGTTGTCGTAGGTGATGTCCTGGACGACGTTGGCGGGCATGACCCGCTTGTTCTCCAGGCCGTTCGCGTTATAGCCGAACTTGACGCACCCGGCCTGCGAGGCGAGGTCCTGGCTGCAGGTGGCGCCGGGGAACCCGGCCGTGGTGACCTGGTTCGCGGCGTCGTAGGTGTACGTGGTGGCGTTACCGTCAGGGTCGGTGGAGGTGGTGACGTTCCCGGCCGGGTCATAGCCCACGGTCGAGGGGTTCGCGTGCGCCGGGGTCTTCATCGACACCAGCCGGTTCAGCGCGTCATAGCCCATGGTGGACTGGTTGTAGGTGACATTGCCGTCGGCGTCGTAGGTCAGATAGTTCGTCCACGGGTTCCCCGCGGGGGTGTCCGGGATGGTGTAGCTCACCTTCCGGTCCTGGTTGTCCCAGGTGTACGTGATCCGGTGGCCGCGGCCGTTGATCGAGGCCGTCATCCGGCCCAGGGAGTCGTACTCGAAGGTCTGGACTCCCAGCGGGGACGGTGGCGTGACCTTGGTCAGGTCACCGTTCGCGTTGTACGTGTACCGGGTGACGTTGCCGTTGCCCTTGGTGATGGTGCACAGCTGGCCCGCGAACGGGGAGCAGTTCTTCGTGTTGTCCGTCGAGCCGGGCACGCTCCACGTGTACTTCAATGCAGCCCCGCCGGTGGCGGTGGTGTCGGTCTTGCTGGTCAGGTTCCCGACGGCGTCGTAGGTCATCGAGGTCTTGTTGCCCGCGTCGTCGGTGAGGCACTTGGGCCGGTCCGGGTTGGCCGAGTCGGTGGATCCGCATGCCCCGCCTGTGGTGTACACCGCCGACGTCATGGCACCGGTGGGGATCTGCACCTGGGTCGGATTGTTCGCCGTGTCCCACGTGTACTTGGTGATGTTGCCACCCGCAGCGCCAGCACCCATCGCGTCGGTCGTCGTCGCGATCATCGAGTTCGCCG
>NZ_DKGR01000053.1:1088-102740 GCF_002453335.1 Arsenicicoccus sp. UBA6765 | reverse complement strand
TCTCAAACATCGGACGCTCACGACATCCCGGACCAAATGCTTGGGCCTTCGTGTCGAGGCTGTTAGTTTCCGAATCACATCTTGGGCTTCTCGGACCAGATCAATGACCTGCGGAGCGCGCTTGGCGTGTTCGGTTCCTCTACTGTAGCAGGTGTTTCTCCCGCTTCCTAATCGAGCATTTCCGCTCATCAGGACATACCGAAGTACCTTCTCGGTAGAGGTTGTCATCCGCGGGACCGGCCTACTTCGCTGCGAGGTTTCCCTGCTAGCAGTGGTGTCCGTTCCTCCCTGTCCGGGCGACATCGAGAACATTACGTGAAGGTGTCCGGGGAGACAAATCCGCTGGTCAGGACGCCGGCATACGACCAGCAGCCATGGACTTGCGCCCCCGCTTGAGCAGGGCCACCCGGCCGTGGAGGAAGTCCTGCTCCCCCAGCACGGCCTCGGGATCGGACACCTTGGCGTTGTTGACCGAGGCGCCGCCGTCCTTCAGCGCGCGGCGAGCCTCGTTGCGAGACGCCACCAGACCCACCGACACCAGCGCGTCGACCACAGTGTCCCCGGGGGACAGCTCTCCTCCAGGGAGCTCCGCCGTCGCGTCCAGCAGGGTCTGCCGGTCCAGGGCCGCGATGTCGCCCTTGCCGAA
Organism: Arsenicicoccus sp. UBA6765; assembly: GCF_002453335.1. NCBI lineage: Bacteria > Bacillati > Actinomycetota > Actinomycetes > Micrococcales > Intrasporangiaceae > Arsenicicoccus > Arsenicicoccus sp. UBA6765. Next base: position 102,094 of record NZ_DKGR01000053.1, on the reverse strand, counting down.
GAGGGCCTCGGACGCGGCCTGCACCGCCGCGGTCGCCTCGGGCCCGTGCACGAGCGTGGTCACGTCGGCCGCCAGCGTCCTCTGAGCCGTGCGCCGGAAGGGCTCCTCAGCGACCTGACGCTCCAGCTCGGCGATCTCGTCGCGCGTGCGGTCGGTGAAGACCTTGAGCAGCTTCACCACCGAGGCGTCCTCGACGTTGATCCAGTACTGGTAGAAGGCGTAGGGCGAGGTCATCCGCGGGTCCAGCCACACGGCGTTGCCCGCAGACTTGCCGAACTTCTCCCCCGACGAGTCGGTCAGGAGCGGCGTGGTGAGCACGTGCACCGACGCCCCCTCGACGCGACCGATGAGGTCGACGCCGGCCGTGAGGTTGCCCCACTGGTCCTGGCCGCCGGTCTGCAGGGTGCAGCCGTACTGCCGGTAGAGCTCGAGGTAGTCCAGCGCCTGCAGGATCTGGTAGCTGAACTCCGTGTAGGAGATGCCCTGGTCGGAGCTGAGCCGCGCCGCGACGGCGTCCTTCTTGAGCATCTGGTTGACCCGGAAGTGCTTGCCGTAGTCGCGCAGGAAGTCCAGGGCGGAGATCGGCGCGGTCCAGTCCAAGTTGTTGACGAAGATCGGCGGGTTGTCCGTGTCGGCCGCCAGGATCGCCCGCACCTGCACCGCGATCCGCTCCACGTCCGCGGCCGTCTGCTCCTTGGTCTTGAGCACGCGCTCGCTCGACGGGCGTGGGTCACCCACCAGCCCCGTCGACCCACCCACCAGACCGATCACCCGGTGACCAGCCCGCTGCAGGTGCCGCAGGGCGATCAGCTGCACGAGGTTGCCGAAGTGCAGGGAGGGCGCGGTCGGGTCGAAGCCGCAATACACCGTGAGCGGTCCGTCCTCGAGGGCCTGGCGCAGCTCGGCCTCGTCGGTGGACTGTGCCACCAGGCCGCGCCACTGCAGCTCGTCGAGGATGTCGGTCACGGTGCATCACTCCTTGCGTCGAGGTCCCCGCCGCCGTCGGGCGGGCCGTGACTAGCCTGCCCTATCCCTGCCGGTCGGCGTAGTCGGTGTCGAGCACCGAGTAGTAGTACTCGTCGAGCCAGCGTCCGTCGTGCTGCGTCGACTTGCGGAGCGCGGCCTCGCGGGTCATGCCGAGCCGGGCCATCAGCCGACAGGCGGCGTCGTTGCCCTCGATGGTGGTGGCGAACACCCGGTGCGCACCCAGGCCGCGGAACGCGTGGTCGAGCAGCGCCCGCCCCACCTCGGTGGCGTAGCCCCGGCGGTGGTACTTGGGGTGCAGGACCCACGAGATCTCGTAGACGTCGGGGTGCTCGTAGCGGTGGAAGACGACGTGCCCGACGACCTTGTCCTTGTCGCGACGGACCAGCGCCAGCACCGGCGGGTCGTCGCCCACCCAGCGCGACAGGAAGCGCTTGACCTGCTTGTCGGAGTAGGGATCGTCGACGTAGCGCATCACCTGCGGGTCGCCGAGGTAGCTCCGCACGGCCTTGAAGTCGTCCTGGTCGAAAGGTCGTAGCGCCAGCCGCTCCGTGCGGACGGACGCGCTGACCTGCCCGGTCCGTCGTTGGTCCTTGCTCACGCTGTCGTGCTCCTGCCTGGGGCGAGGCCCGCCGTCGATCAGTGGCGCGGCAGACGGCGCCGCACCACGGCTGGACGATACGCCGAGACGGTAGGCTCGTCCGCCAGCCAGTAGCGCCAGGGGTACGTGTCGCCGTCTCCGCCCGGGCCCGACACACCGACCCGGGGGCCGGTGCGGATCAAGCCCGCGTCAGCACCCAGTGTGCCCGGCGCCAGACGGACCGGCGCGGCGGGGTCCAGCAGGTCCAGCCCGTGGTGGCCGAGGTCCAGGCCGAGGGCCTTGGTCAGTCGCCCCGGCCCACGGGCCAGGTCGCGGGGCCGTATGCCGGGGCGTCGCTCGGTCACCTGCTCGTGACCGGCGACGACCTCCCCGGCACGCAGCAGCACGGCCGACGCCTCGCCCGTGGGCCCGCACACGACGTTGACCGCGTGGTGCATGCCGTAGGACAGGTAGACGTAGAGGTGGCCCGCCTCGCCGAACATGACGCGGGTGCGCGGCGTCGGACCACGGAAGGCGTGCGAACCGGGGTCCCGCTGACCGGCATACGCCTCGACCTCGGTGAGCCGCAGACCGACCGGGCCGTGCCACAGGACGCACCCGAGCAGGTCGGGGGCGACCTCGAGGACCGGCCGCGCGAAGAACGCGCGCGTCAGCATCAGGCGCGGACGTCCAGGGCGGATCCCGCGAACTCCCGCAGCCGCCGGGCCTGCTCGGCCACGCGGCCGCGCTGCTCGGTGACCCGCGCCGGGGCGGTCCCGCCCTTGGCGGAGCGGGACGCCAGGGACCCCTCGACCGACAGGACCGAGCGGACGTCGGGCGTCAGGTGCTCCGAGATGCCGCGCAGGTCGTCGTCGTCGAGGTCCCACAGCTCGATGCCGCGCTCCTCGCACGCGCGGACGCAGGCGCCGGCCACCTCGTGGGCGACGCGGAACGGCACGCCCTCGCGCACCAGCCACTCGGCGACGTCGGTGGCGAGCGAGAAGCCCTGGGGCGCGAGGGACTCCAGGCGGTCGTCGTGGAAGGTCAGGGTCGCGACCATGCCGCTGAAGGCCGGGAGCAGCACCTCGAGGGTGTCGACGGCGTCGAAGACCGGCTCCTTGTCCTCCTGCAGGTCGCGGTTGTAGGCGAGCGGCAGGCTCTTGAGCGTGGTCAGCAGGCCGGCCAGGTCCCCCACCAGCCGGCCGGCCTTGCCCCGCGCGAGCTCGGCGACGTCGGGGTTCTTCTTCTGCGGCATGATGCTCGAGCCCGTGGAGTAGGCGTCGTCGAGGGTGACGAAGCTGAACTCCTTGGTGGCCCAGAGGACGACCTCCTCGGCCAGCCGGGACACGTCGACGGCCGTCATGGCGCAGACGAAGGCGAACTCGGCGACGAAGTCGCGCGACGCCGTGCCGTCGATGGAGTTCTCCACGCTGGTCGCGAAGCCCAGGTCGGCGGCGACGGCCTCGGGGTCCAGGCCGAGGGAGGACCCGGCCAGGGCGCCGGCGCCGTAGGGCGAGACCGCGGTCCGGGCGTCCCAGTCGACGAACCGCTCGACGTCGCGCAGCAGGGCCCAGGCGTGGGCGAGCAGGTGGTGGGCCAGCAGCACGGGCTGGGCGTGCTGCAGGTGCGTGCGACCGGGCATGGCGGTGGTGGCGTGCGCCTCGGCCTGGGCGACGAGGGCGTCGACGACGTCGAGGACGAGGCCGGCCACGGAGCGCGCGTGGTCGCGCAGGTACATCCGGAACAGCGTCGCGACCTGGTCGTTGCGCGAGCGACCGGCCCGCAGCCGTCCGCCGACGTCGGTGCCGGCTCGCTCGATGAGCCCCCGCTCGAGCGCCGTGTGGACGTCCTCGTCGTCCTGCGCCGGCGTGAACGCCCCGGACTCCACGTCGTCCCGCAGCCGGCCCAGGGCCTCGAGCATCGCGTCGAGCGTGGCGTCGTCGAGCAGGCCCGCGCGGTGCAGGACGCGGGCGTGGGCGCGCGACCCGGCGATGTCGTAGGGCGCGAGCCGCCAGTCGAAGTGCGTCGACTTGGACAGGGCGGCGAGGGCGTCGGCCGGTCCACCGGCGAAGCGACCGCCCCACAGGCTGGTGCGCTCGGAGGTCATGCGGGTCCTCTCGGGAGGTGATGTGAGGTGATCTGAGGTGATGGCGGGGTGTTGTCGGGGTGAGGTCGACCGGATGAGGTGGACGGCGTGGCGCGTCGGGTCAGTCGTCGTTGACGCCGGCGAGGCCGAGCAGCTTGCCCGCCACGGCCTCGCCGCCGTCGGGCGCCGCGGTGATCACCAGGATGGTGTCGTCGCCCGCGATGGTGCCGATGATGTCGCCCTCGCGGGCCATGTCGATCGCCGAGGCGAGGAAGCTGGCCGCTCCCGGCGGGGTGCGCACGATGACGAGGTTGGCGGACGCGCGGGCGGAGACGAGGAGCTCCTCGCACACCTTGCGCAGCCGCCCGGACACCTCGGCCATGTCGGGTGCGATGCGGGGGGTCTGGTCGCCGCCGAGCCCGGGCAGGGCGTAGACGAGCGTGCGGCCCTGGCGGACCTTGACGGCGCCGAGGTCGACGAGGTCGCGGGAGAGCGTGGCCTGCGTGATCTCCACGCCCTCGGCCGCCAGGAGCTCGAGCAGCTCGTTCTGCGAGCGCACCGTGGTGCGGGCGAGGATGTCGGCGATCAGCTGGTGCCGGGCCCCGCGGGTCTGGGCGATCATGGAGTTCCTCCCTCGGAAGCGACGATCCCGTCCAGCACGACGGACAGGTCCGCGACGAACTCGTCCACCTCGTCCGTGGTGAGCACGAGCGGCGGCGCGAGCCGGATGGTGTCCGGGCGTACAGGGTTGACGATAGGCCCTCGGGCCTCGAGGTCCGCGGTGACCTGGGCGGACACGTCCCGCGTGAGGGCGATCGCGCGCAGCAGGCCGACGCCGCGGACCTCGCGGACCAGCGGGTGGCCGAGCCCCTCCACGGCCTCGACGAGGTGCTCGCCGGTGGCCTTGACCTGCTCGAGCAGACCGTCCCGCTCGATGGTGTCGAGGACCGCGAGGGCGGCGGCGCAGGCCAGCGGGTTGCCGCCGAAGGTCGTGCCGTGCTGGCCGGCGCCCAGCAGGCCGCTCACCTCGTCGCCGAAGGTGACGACCGCCCCGATCGGCACGCCGCCGGCGAGACCCTTGGCCAGGGTCATCACGTCCGGCCGGACGCCGTGGGCCTGGTGCGCGAACCAGAGCCCCGAGCGACCCACCCCGGACTGGATCTCGTCCAGGACCAGCAGCGCACCGGCGGCGGTGGTCACCTCGCGGGCGGCCCGCAGATAGTCGGTCGAGGCCGGTATGACGCCGGCCTCCCCCTGGATCGGCTCGAGCACGACCGCGGCCACCGTCTCGTCGACCGCCGCGCGCAGAGCCTCGACGTCGTCGTAGGGCACGAACGTGACGTCCCCGATCAGCGGCTCGAAGGGCGCGCGGTAGGCCTCCTTGTGGGTGAGGGCCAGCGCACCGGTGGTGCGCCCGTGGAAGGCTCCCTCGGCGGCGACGATGCGCGTGCGGCCGGTCCGGCGGGACAGCTTGACGACCGCCTCGATGGCCTCGGTCCCGCTGTTGCACAAGAACACCCGCGACCCCGACGGGGCGTCCGACAGCTCCAGGAGCCGCTCGCCGAGGCGCACCTGGTCGGGGGTGACGAAGAAGTTGGAGACGTGGACGAGCTCGCGGGCCGCGCGGCTGATGGCCTCGACCAGGGCCGGGTGGCCGTGCCCGAGGCTGTTGACCGCGATGCCCCCCAGCAGGTCGAGGTGCCGACCGCCGTCGGCGTCGTAGACGTAGCAGCCCTCGCCGCGGACCAGGGTGAGGCGCGGTCGCCCGAAGACGCCGAGCAGGACCTCCTGGGAGCGGTCGAGGGTGGTGGCGCCGGTCGTCATACGGTCTCCTCGGTCGGATGGTCGGCTCCGTCGGTGCCGTCAGGGTCACCGGGGTCACCGGGGTCACCGGCGGTGATCATCGTGCCGACCCCCTCGCTGGTGAAGACCTCCAGCAGCAGGGAGTGCGCCACACGGCCGTCGATCATGTGGGCCTGGGGGACGCCTCCGCGCACGGCTGCGACGCAGGCCTCGAGCTTGGGGATCATGCCGGCGTCGACCTGCGTCGCCAGCTCGGCGGCCTCGTCCACGCCCATGCGCGACACGATCGACGCGGGGTCCGGGTAGTCGAGGTAGACGCCCTCGACGTCGGTGAGGACGACGAGCTTGGTGGCCCCGAGCGCGGCGGCCAGCGCCCCCGCGGCGGTGTCGGCGTTGACGTTGAGGACCTGCCCGTCGACGTCCAGGTCGGGGGCGACGGTCGAGACGACCGGGATCCGCCCGGCATCCAGGATGTCTTGCACCGCAGCGGGATTGACGACCTCGACGTCGCCGACGAGGCCCAGGTCGACGTCCTCGCCGTCGACGACGGTGCCGCGGCGCCGAGCCCCGAACAGGTGGGCGTCCTCGCCGGACAGGCCCACCGCCAGGGGTCCGTGCTGGTTGAGCAGGCCGACGAGCTCTCGCCCGACCTGGCCCGTCAGCACCATCCGCACGACGTCCATGACCTCGGGGGTCGTGACGCGCAGGCCGCCCCGGAACTCGCTGGTCAGACCGAGCCGGTCGAGCATGGCCGCGATCTGGGGGCCGCCACCGTGGACCACGACGGGCCGCAGGCCGGCGTAGCGGAGGAAGGCGACGTCCTGGGCGAACGCGGCCTTGAGCTCGTCGTCGATCATGGCGTTGCCGCCGTACTTGACGACGACGAGCGCGCCGCGGAAGCGCTCCATCCAGGGCAGGGCCTCGACGAGGACGGAGGCCTTGGCGAGCGTCCGCGGGTGGGACTCGTGCAGGCGCGGGGTACGGGCGGCAGGTCGGGTCGTCATGTGCTGTAGGCCGAGTTCTCGTGGACGTAGTCGTGGGTCAGGTCGTTGGTCCAGATCGTGGCCTCCGCGTCGCCGGCGTGCAGGTCGACGAGGACGTGCACCGCGCGCGGGTCGAGGTCGACGAGCTCGCGCGGCTCCCCCACCCCCATGGCGCGGCAGACCTGGACCCCGTTGATCGCCACGTCGAGGAGGTAGGGGTCGAACGTCGCCCGGGTGGTGCCGACGGCGGCGAGGACACGGCCCCAGTTGGGGTCGTTGCCGAAGACCGCGCACTTGAACAGGTTGTTGCGGGCGATGGAGCGCCCGACCTCGAGGGCGTCGTCCTCGTCGGCTGCGTGCACGACCTCGATCCGGATGTCGTGGTGCGCGCCCTCGGCATCGCCGATCAGCTGTCGGGCGAGGTCCTGGCAGACCTGGGTGAGGGCTCCGGTGAGCTCGTCCTCGCCGGGCGTGACGCCGCTCGCGCCGCTCGCCAGGAGGACGACGGTGTCGTTGGTCGACTGGCAACCGTCGGAGTCGATCCGGTCGAAGGACCGTGCCGTGGCCGCCCGCAGCGCCCGGTCGAGCAGCTCCGGCTCGACCGCCGCGTCCGTGGCGAGGACGACGAGCATCGTGGCGAGCGCCGGTGCCAGCATGCCGGCGCCCTTGGCCATGCCGCCGACCGTCCAGCCGTCCCGGGAGACGGACGCCTGCTTGCTGCGGGTGTCGGTGGTCATGATCGCCTCGGCCGCGTCGGCTCCCCCGTCGGCGCCGAGCCGGCCCGCGGCGTCGTCGATCCCCGCGGCCAGCCGGTCCATGGGGAGGCGCTCGCCGATGAGGCCGGTGGAGCAGACGACGACGTCACCGGAGCTGAGGCCGAGCCGGTCGGCGACCTGCTCGGCCGTGCGGTGGGTGTCGAGGAAGCCCTCGGGGCCGGTGCAGGCGTTGGCCCCGCCGGAGTTGAGCACCACGGCGTCGACCCGGTGGTCGGCCAGGACCTGCCGGCTCCAGGTGACCGGGGCGGCCTCCACGCGGTTGCTCGTGAAGACCGCGGCGGCGGCGTGCTGCGGTCCGTCGTTGACGACGAGGGCCACGTCTGGCCGGCCGCTGGCCTTGAGTCCGGCGGTGACCCCGGCGGCGCGGAAGCCCTGGGCTGCGGTGACGCTCACGGGGCGACTCCTGCGGTCGGCAGGCCCAGGCCCTCCTGGAGCCCGAGCGCGAGGTTGGTGCACTGGACGGCGGCGCCGGCCGTGCCCTTGGTCAGGTTGTCCTCCGCCGCGACGGCCACGACGCGGCCCACCCGCTCGTCGAGGACGACCTGGACGTGGACCTGGTTGCTGCCCAGCACGTTGCTGGTCCGCGGCCACTGCCCCTCGGGCAGCACGTGCACGAACGGCTCGTCGGCGTAGCAGCGCTCCCAGGCATCGCGCACCTGGGCGGCGGTCGTGCCCGGACGGACTCGCGCGGTGCACGTGGCGAGGATGCCGCGGGGCATGGGCGCGAGGGTGGGCGTGAAGGACACGGTCACTCCGGCACCCCGGCCCGGTGACGCTCCCCGGGCCCGGGAGAGGTTCTGCTCGATCTCGGGGGTGTGCCGGTGGCTGCCGCCGACGCCGTAGGGCGACATGGCGCCCATGGCCTCGGCGCCGAGCAGGTGCGGCTTGAGGCCCTTGCCGGCGCCGCTGGTGCCGCTGGCCGCCACGACGACCACGTCGTCCCCCTCCAGGAGCCCGGCCGCGAACCCCGGTGCCAGGGCCAGCGTCGTCGCCGTCGGGTAGCAGCCGGGGACGGCCACGCGGCGCGCGGTCCTTAGCGCCTCGCGCTGGCGTGGCTGGTCGAGCCCGCCGAGGGGCAGCTCGGGCAGGCCGTAGGGCCAGGTCCCGGCGTGGTCGGAGCCGTAGAAGTCCCGCCACGCCTCGGGGTCCTCGAGGCGGAAGTCCGCGCCGCAGTCGACGACGAGCGTGCTCTCGGGCAGGGCGTCGGCGAGCTCGGCCGAGGCGCCGTGCGGCAGGGCGAGGTAGACGACGTCGTGGCGGGCGAGGAGCTCGGGGTCGGTCGGCTCGAGGCGACGCCCCGCGAGGGGGGTGAGGTGCGGGTGGACCGTGCCCAGCAGGGACCCGGCCTGGGACGCGGCGCACACGGCACCGATGTCGAGCTCTGGATGGCCGAGGAGCAGCCGGAGCAGCTCGCCCCCGGCATACCCGCTCGCTCCGGCGACGGCTACGGACAGCATTGCATGATCATACGCGAATCGGGGTGCTCATGCATGCGTGCTCCGGCGGCCGGGCAGGAGCAGGAGCAGGCCCAGCAGGACCTCGGGCGGGGCTCGGAGACGCCACGGTCAGGCGAGCGGGTCGTCCTCGCCGTAGGGCAGCAGGCCGATCGTGCGGGCCTGCTCGGACAGACCCGCCGCGGCCGCGGAGCGGAGCGACTCGACGGTGTCGGTGCCCGCGCGGACCATGCGGCCGGACCAGGCGTCGAGCTCGCCCGAGGCGAGGGCGAGCGCCAACGTCACCACGTCGGCGGGCTCGGTCCACTCGGTGCGGCCCCGGTGCTGGGGCATGGCCTCGGTCATGTCGGTCCGGACCACCCCCGGCGCGAGGTCGAAGGCGCGGATGCCCCGCTCGGAACCGGCCAGGTGCAGGCCACCGGTGATGCGGGCGAGCGCAGTCTTGGAGGCGTGGTAGGCGCTCTGGAGATCGTCCGCACGGGTCCCCGAGCCGCTGTTGAGGTTGATGACGCGCCCGCCGCCCCCGGCCAGCATGTGCGGGACGACGGCCCTGCTCATGAGGAAGGGGCCCAGGACGTTGGCGCGCTGCACGCCCCACCACGCGTCGACCTCCGCCTCCCAGAGGGGAGCCGGGGGCTCGATCACGCCGGCGTTGTTGACCAGCACGTCGACCTGCGCGTGCCGTTGCAGGAGCTGCTCGACGAACACCTGCACGAGGTCGGGCTCGGCGACGTCGAGGGCGCTCCCGACGGCGTCCAGCCCCTGGCGGGACAGCTCGTCGGCCAGCCGACGCGCGCCCTCGCCGTCACGCGAGGTGAGCTCGACGGCATACCCGGCCTCGGCGAAGCCGCGGGACAGGTGGGCCCCGATGCCGCGGGACCCTCCCGTCACGACGACGACCGGCCGCACATCAGGCTCCACGCTGGGTGGCGCCGGTCGCCGCGGCCGCCGCGGCGGTGGCCTGGTCGCGCAGCCCGCTGACCTCGGCGGTCGTGAGCGTGCGGTCGGGTGCGCGGAAGGTCAGGCGGTAGGCCAACGACCGGCGCCCGGGACCCAGCTGGTCGGACCGGAAGACGTCGAACAGCGCGACCGACTCGAGCTCGTCACCCGCGCCCTCGCGCAGCGCCTGCTCGACGCGCGCTGCCGGCACGGACTCCTCGACCACGAGCGCCACGTCGCTGTGCGCGACGGGGTAGGTCGACAGCTTGCGGGCCTCGGCCACGTGACCAGTCGCCGCCCCAACGAGCACGTCGAGGTCGAGCTCGGCGGCGCAGGTGCGCTCGGGAAGCTCCAGGGCGGCCACGACCTTGGGGTGCAGCTCCCCGGCGTGGCCGACGGTGGCGCCGTCCGCCAGCACCAGGCGCGCGCACCGGCCAGGGTGCCAGGGCGCGACGTCGTCCTGCTCGACGCGCAGGGTCACCCCGAGGGCGGTCGCGACGCCGAGCGCCACCGCCACGGCGTCGGACGCCTGCACGGGACGGGCCGCTCCCCACGGCCCGGCGGGCGTGGCGTCGCCGCAGAGGGCGATGGCCGCGTGCCACGGCTGTGCGGGGACGGCCTCGCGGATCCGGTCGAGCGTCGCGTCGTCGGGACGGGTGCCGAGCGGGGCTACCGGAGCCTGTCGCCCCTGACCGTCCGACCGGGTCACGAGCCCCAGCTCGTAGACGGAGACGTCGCGGGCGCCGCGCGAGACGTTGCGGCGCAGCACGTCGAGCAGGGTGTCCAGCACCGAGGTGCGCATGAGCGGCTGCTCGTCGTTGATCGGGTTGGCGAGACGCACCGTGCGGCGGCGCTCGTCGTCCGCGGCGTAGCGCAGGTCGTCGAAGCGCCCCTCCGCCACGAAGGGGTTGCTGAGGACCTCGACCAGACCCTGCTGCGCCAGCGTCGACGTGACCAGCCGCCGGGCACGCTGCGCCGCGGTCAGGCCGTGACCGCCGGGGGCCTGCGGCAGGACCGACGGGATCTGCGCGAAGCCGCGGACCCGGGCCACCTCCTCGACGAGGTCCGGCCCGGTGCGCAGGTCGGCCCGCCAGCTGGGCGGCGTCACCCGCACCTCGTCGCCGTCGAGCTCCTCGACCTCGCAGCCGATCTCGGCCAGCGTCCGGAGGACCTCGGCGCGCTCGAAGGTCAGCCCCACGAGCCGGGTCGGCAGGGTCACGTCGAAGCCGAACGGCTCGGGGAGCGTGATCTCGCCGACGTCGGTGACGCCCCCGTCGGCCGTGCCGCCCCCGAGCTCGACGAGCAGGCGCACGGCGAGCTCGGCCGCGGCGCCCGCCAGCGCGGGGTCCACCCCCCGCTCGAAGCGCTTGGCCGCCTCGCTCGGCAGCCGGTGCCGCCGCGCCGAGCGGGCCACGGTGACGGGGTCGAAGTGAGCCGCCTCCACGAGCACGTCGGTCGTCGAGTCGGTGACCTCGCAGTCCTCGCCACCCATGACGCCCGCGATGACCAGGGGCGTGGTGCCGCCGTCGGTGATCAGCAGGTCCTCGGGGTCGAGGACCCGCTCCACGCCGTCGAGCGTCGTCAGTCGCTCGCCGGCGCGGGCGCGGCGCACCTCGATCGAGCCCGAGAGCCGGTCGAGGTCGAAGGCGTGCAGGGGCTGGCCGAGCAGCAGCATGACGTAGTTGGTCACGTCCACGGTCAGCGAGATGGGGCGCATGCCGAGCTGGGTCAGCCGGGTCGCCATCCACGACGGCGTCGTCGCGTGCACGTCGACGCCGCGGACCGTGCGGGCGACGTAGCGGTCGCAGCCGGCGCGCCCGTGCAGCGGGGCGTCGTCGCGCAGGCGCACGGCATACCCCTGGTCGTCCGGCGCCGGGGCGGTGCGCGAGGGCTCCGCGGCCGGGTCGGTGAAGGGCACGCCGAGGCTCAGGGCCAGGTCGCGGGCGATGCCGCGCAGGCTGAAGGCGTAGCCGCGGTCGGGGGTGATGTTGACCTCGACGACCTCGTCGCCCAGGCCGAGCAGCTCGATGGCGTCGACGCCGGGCACGGCGCGGGCGAGCCGCTCGGGGTCGTCGGCCAGGTGGTCGCCCAGCACGATGATCCCGCTGTGGTCCTCACCGAGCCCCAGCTCGTCGACCGCGCACATCATGCCGTTGGAGACGTGGCCGTAGGTCTTGCGCGCGCTGATCCGGAACCCTCCGGGCAGCGTGGCGCCGGGCAGGACGACGACGACGAGGTCGCCGACCGCGAAGTTGTGCGCGCCGCAGACGATCTCCTGGTGCTTGCCCTCGGTGACCATCTGCCCGTGCTCGCCGACGTCGACGGTGCACCAGCGGATGGTCTTGCCGTTCTTCTGCGGCTCGTCGGTGTAGTCCAGGACCCGACCGACGACGAGGGGACCGGTGATATCGCCACCGTGCAGCCCCTCCTCCTCCAGGCCGACCTTGACCAGCGCGGCGGCGATCTCGGAGCCCGTCGTGGTCGCCGGCAGGGCGTCCTCGCCGACGAGCTCTCGCAGCCATGACACGGGTGCGCGCATCAGATCTCCATCCCGAACTGTGTGCTGAAGCGGACGTCTCCCTCGACGATGTCGAACATGTCGGGCACCCCGTGGCGCAGCATGACCGCGCGCTCGATGCCCATCCCGAAGGCGAACCCGGTGTAGCGGTCGGGGTCGATCCCGGCCGCCGCCAGGACGTTGCGGTTGACCATGCCGCAGCCACCCCACTCGATCCAGCCCGTGCCGCCGCAGACCCGGCAGCGCTCGTCCTGCCCCAGGCAGATCGGGCACTGGAAGTCCATCTCGGCGCTCGGCTCGGTGAAGGGGAAGAAGGACGGGCGCAGCCGGGTCGTCACGGCCGGGCCGAAGAGCTCGGCCGCGAACCGGTCGAGGGTGCCCTTGAGGTGCGCCATCGTCAGGCCCTCGGCCACGGCGAGGCCCTCGACCTGGTGGAACACGGGGGTGTGCGTCGCGTCGAGGTCGTCGGTGCGGAAGACCTTGCCCGGGCACACGATGAACAGCGGCAGGTCGCGGGTCAGCATCGCCCGCATCTGCACCGGGGAGGTGTGCGTGCGCAGGACGAGCCCCGCGTCGCTCGGCTCGACGAAGAAGGTGTCCTGCATGGCGCGGGCCGGGTGGTCGGGGGCGAAGTTGAGGGCGTCGAAGTTGAACCACTCGGCCTCGACCTCGGGCCCCTCGGCGACCTCCCACCCGAGGCCGGTGAAGATGTCCTGGACCCGCTCGATCGTGAGCGAGACGGGGTGCCGGGCGCCCAACGGGCGACGTGGCGCCACGACCGTCATGTCGAGCCGCTCGTCGACCAGCATGCGCTCGTCCCGCTCGGCCTCCAGGACGTCCTGGCGCGCCTTGAGGGCGGCACCCACCCGCCCGCGCGCCTGGCCGACGCGCTTGCCCGCCTCGGCCTTGGCCGACGGCGGCAAGGCGCCGATCTCGCGGTTGGCCAGGGCCAGCGGCGACCGGTCCCCCGCGTGCGCGAGCCGGACGGCCTTGAGCGCCTCCAGGTCGGTCGCGGCCTCGATCGCGGCCAGCGCGTCGGCGACGTTGGCGTCGACGGCTGCGGGGTCCAGGGCGCTGACCTCCACCGGGTCGTACTGCGTGTTGGGTCCAGACATCGCTCTCACTCGGATCGGGTCGGTGGCTGCGGCGGCCGGTGCGCTGCGGGCCCGTCGCCGGGCCCCGGCACGGCCCGGGCGACGACGTCCGTCATCCTAGTGGGCCGCCGCCGGGCGTCGTCGCGGCTGCTCGCAGGACGTGCTCGCAGGACGTGCTCGGCGGACGGGCTCGGACGACGGGCTCAGACGACGTGCTCAGGTGCCCCGGCGGGCAGGGTGAAGCGGAACAGCGCCCCTCCGGACGGCGCCCGGCCGACGGTGATCCGCCCGCCGTGCGCCTCGACGAGGCCCCGCACGACGTAGAGCCCGAGCCCCGTGCCGCCGCGCCGCGTCGAGTGCCAGAACCGGGTGAACACCATGGGGTAGTTCTCCTCCGGGATGCCGTCACCCTCGTCGGACACCGCCACGACCAGCTCGGGGCGCTCTCCGCCGCGCTCCCCGCCGGGCTCGACCCCTGCCTCGACACTCGGCTGCAGGTCGACGGTGACCGTGCCCGCCCCGTGGCGTACGGCGTTCTCGACGAGGTTGGCCATGACCTGCTCGATCCGGTCGGGGTCCGCCCACACCTCGGGCAGCGTCCCGTGGACCCGGATGGCGAACCTCTCCTGGGGATGACCGGCCGCGACGAGACCGTCGACGTGGCGGTCGAGCAGCCGCGGCAGGTCGACCGGTTGCCGGCGCAGCTCGAGTCGCCCGCTGTCGATGCGGGACACGTCCAACAGCTCAGCGACCAGCCGGGTGATGCGGTCGGTGTCGGCCTCGATGGTCTCGAGCATGAGGCGCTTCTGGTCGTCGGAGAACCGGTCCCAGCGCCGCAGCAGCGTGGACGTGAAGCCCTTGACGCTGGTCAGCGGCGACCGCAGCTCGTGGGCCACGGTGGAGATGAGCGCCGAGGTCTTCTGCTCGGCCCGTCGACGCGCCTTGGCGTCGCGCAGCGTGATGATCACCTGCTGCACCGGCCCGCGCGGGACGTGGCGCACCAGCGACGCGGTGAGGAAGACCTCGTGACCACCGGGCAGGACAAGCAGCGTCTCGGTGATGCGGGTGCGGGTCGCGAGCCCGCCGAAGGGATCGGCGCAGGTCCACCAGCTGCGGCCCTCGAGGTCCTGCAGCGGCACGGCCTGCCGGGCGTCCATGCCGGCCAGCGTCTCGGCCGCAGCACCGAGGAGGCCGGCGGCACGGGTGTTGAGGGACTGCACGCACCCGTCGGCATCGATCACGAGGACCCCGTCGGGCAGCGCGTCGAGGTCGCACCCGCACCGACAGCCACCGATCCGGGGCTCCGCAGGGCGCGAATCCTCCAGCCGTGCGATGTCGGTCGTCATAGAAGAACCATAGTCAGGCGGGGACCAGCCTCCACCCGAACGGCCTAGACAGATCGGCCTGCGTGGAGCATCCGCGCCGAGGCGTACAGACAAACCGTTGCAGCCATGGCGAGGTTGAGCGACTCGGCATGGCCGTGGATGGGCAGGCGCACCACGTCGTCGCACAGGGCCCGGGTCTCGGGTGGCATGCCCCACGCCTCGTTGCCCATCACCCACGCGTGCGGCCGGGCGAGCCGCCGCTCCACCGTCTCGTCGGTGAGCAGCTGGTCCCCGTGCCCGTCGGCGGCCAGCAGTCGTATGCCGCTCCCCCGCACCGCCTCGAGGGCCTCCTCGACGCCCACCCCCGTCACGACCGGCAGGTGGAACAACGAGCCGACCGTGGAGCGGACGACCTTGGGGTTGTAGACGTCGACGCTCGCCTCGCTCACGATGACCGCGTCGGCGCCGACGGCGTCCGCGCCGCGCAGGACCGTGCCGGCGTTGCCGGGGTCACGCACGTGCGTGAGCACGCACAGCAGACGGGGCCCTCGGGCCAGGACGGACTCCAGCGACACGTCGAGGTGACGGCACACGGCCACCATCCCCTGAGGGGCCTGGGTGTCCCCCATCGCGGCGAGGACCTCGTCGGTGACCTCGTGGACGGGCAGGCCCGCGTCGCGCGCGTCCTTGAGGATCGGCTCGTGCCGGGCGAGAGCGGCGGTCGTGACATAGACGTCGCGCACGACGTCCGGGCGGAAGGCCACCGCCTCGCGGACCGCCTGCGGTCCCTCGGCCAGGAAGGCCTGCTCGCGCTCGCGCACGGACCGGCGCGCGAGGGCCCGCATCGCGCGGACCCGCTCGGACCGCACGTTGCTCATCACGGCGCGCCCGTGGGGGCGACCACGGCTGTGGTCGCCCCCACGGGAACGGTGCGCGTCAGGACCGGTGGACGGCATACGGGCCGATCGATCCGATGATCCGGCTGGTCCGACTGATCTGCTGATCGCTCGGATCAGGCGGCGTCGGTCGCGGCCTGGGCCGGGACGTTGGCCTTGGCGATCTCGACGAGCGCCGCGAAGGCGGCGGCGTCGTTGACGGCCAGCTCGGCCAGCATGCGACGGTCGACCTCGACGCCCGAGGCCTTGAGGCCCTGGACGAAGCGGTTGTAGGTCATGCCGTTGGCGCGGGCCGCGGCGTTGATGCGCTGGATCCACAGGCGACGGAAGTCACCCTTGCGGGCGCGGCGGTCGCGGTAGGCGTACCCGAGGGAGTGGGTCACCTGCTCCTTGGCCTTGCGGTAGAGACGGGACCGCTGACCGCGGTAACCGCTCGCGCGCTCGAGGACGACCCGGCGCTTCTTCTGGGCGTTGACTGCCCGCTTCACGCGTGCCACGTGAGTACTCCTTAGCTAAGACTGAACAGGGGAAAGGGGCTCACTTGCCCAGGAGACGCTTGATCTTCTTCTCGTCGGCCTTGGCGACGACGACGTCAGGCACCAGGCGGCGCGTCTGACGCTTGGCGCGCTCCTCGAACTTGTGCACGTGGTGCGCACGCTCGCGCATGACCTTGCCGGAGCCGGTCAGGCGGAACCGCTTCTTGGCACCGGAGTGCGTCTTGTTCTTCGGCATGGTGGCCGATCTCCTCTAACTCGTTGTGCGGGCGGGGAAAAAAGATGGGTGGAGGCGAGGCGCCTCACTCAGGACGGGCGGCCTCTGCGACCTCGGCCGCGGGCGCTTGAGCCTCGGTCTCGTCCGGCTGAGCCTCGTGCGGCTCGTCGTCGTGGCGGGAGGCGTCCTCGCGGCGCTTGCGCTGCTCCGCCTTGGCGTCCGCCTTCTTCTTGGTCGGGCCCAGCACCATGACCATGTTGCGGCCGTCCTGCTTGGGTGCGGACTCGACGAAGCCGAGCTCGGACACGTCCTCGGCGAGGCGCTGCAGCAGCCGGAAGCCCAGCTCGGGCTTGGACTGCTCGCGACCGCGGAACATGATGGTCACCTTGACCTTGTCACCGCCGTTGAGGAACCGGACGACGTGGCCCTTCTTGGTGCCGTAGTCGTGCGGGTCGATCTTGGGACGGAGCTTGATCTCCTTGATGACCGTGTTGACCTGGTTCTTGCGGGCTTCACGGGCCTTCTGCGCTGCTTCGTACTTGAACTTGCCGAAGTCCATGAGCTTGGCGACCGGAGGCTTGGCCATGGGGGCCACCTCGACGAGGTCGAGGTCCGCCTCGGCTGCCAGGCGCAGGGCATCCTCCACGCGGACGATGCCGACCTGCTCGCCGTTGGGTCCAACCAAGCGCACCTCGGGGACCCGGATGCGCTCATTGATACGAGGCTCGCTGATGTGATGCTCCTTAAGTCGTCCGTGCCGGGACCGCGGCCGGAGATGCCGAAAGGCCCCTCGCGACCAGCACGAGGAGCCTTGGGTTTCCGCACAGACACCTGGGCAGGACGTCACCTTGGTGGGAGACGCACCGACGGTCGACGAGGAGACCTCGACGACTGCCGCACCTGCGACAGGACCTAGGACCCGGCTGCCTGCTGCTCGACTGGCGTCGATCGGTCGGCTGCGCGGGTGGAAGCGGGGCTTCTCTTGCACGTGGCACCCACGAGGGTGCCACCGGTCAGGGATCAAGGTTACCAGGTGGGCCGCACCGACCCTAATCGCGGGCGGGCGAGGGTCGCCGGGAGCGAGAACCCGCCCATGTGAACATCGCGTGACGGGAGCCGTCCCGCCTTGCCCGCCGCTGGTGGCCGGGCAGAGGGTGGACGGAGCGACGCTACGAGGAGGACGAGAGACGATGACGACCCAGCCGAGCCAGCCGAGCCAGCCGAGCCCGGGAGTACGTCCCGAGCTCACCCCCGCCGCCCCCCTGACGGAGGAGGTCCGCGACCGGCTCGCCCACCCGGACGAGGCCGAGCTCGCCGCCCTGGACGCCTGGTGGCGCGCCGACAACTACCTCACGGTGGGCCAGATCTACCTCCAGGCCAATCCCCTGCTGCGGGAGCCGCTCTCCCCCGAGCACATCAAGCCGCGGCTCCTCGGTCACTGGGGCACCTCGCCTGGCCTCGCGTTCGTCTACGCCCACGCGTCCCGGCTCGTGCGGCACACCGGCCAGCAGCTGATCTACCTCGCCGGCCCCGGCCACGGTGGTCCCGCGCTCGTGGGCGCCGCCTACCTCGAGGGCGAGTACACCGAGACCTTCCCGGACATCACGCAGGACGTCGAGGGGCTGCGGCGGTTCTTCCGGCAGTTCTCGGCGCCCGGCGGCATCCCCTCGCACGCCTCCGTGACGACGCCGGGCTCGATCCACGAGGGTGGAGAGCTTGGCTACGCCCTCATCCACGCGTTCGGCGCGGTGATGGACAACCCGGACCTGGTGGCGCTGACGGTCGTCGGTGACGGCGAGGCCGAGACCGGTCCGCTCGAGGGCTCCTGGAAGGGCATCTCCTTCCTCAACCCCGCCCGGGACGGCGCGGTGCTGCCGGTCCTGCACCTCAACGGCGCCAAGATCGCCGGCCCGACGGTGCTCGCCCGCAAGGACCCGGAGGAGGTCCGGCAGCTCTTCCGTGGGCACGGCTACGAGGTCCTGGAGGTCGAGGGCGACGACCTCCCCGGCATGCACCAGCGGTTCGCCGAGACGTTGGCGACGGCATACGGCCTAATCAGGGACATCCAGGACCGGGCGCGCGCGGGAGAGGCCCCGACGACCAGGCCGCGCTGGCCCATGATCGTCCTGCGCTCCCCCAAGGGCTGGACCGGTCCGCACGAGGTGGACGGCACGCTGATCGAGGGCACCTGGCGGGCCCACCAGGTGCCGCTGTCCGGGGTCGAGGACGACCCGGACCACCTGCGGCTGCTCGAGGAGTGGCTGCGCAGCTATCGCCCCGAGGAGCTCTTCGACGAGGCCGGGGCGCCCACGGAGCTGGTGACGCGCAACAACCCCGCCGGGCTGCTGCGGATGAGCGCGAGCCCCCACGCCAACGGCGGCCTGCTCACGCAGGACCTGGACCTGCCCGACGTGCGCGACTTCGAGATCGACGTGCCCGCGCCCGCGGTCGTGCGGCACGAGTCGACGCGGGTCCTCGGCGAGCTCATGAAGGCCCTCTACGAGCGCAACCCCCGCACGTTCCGGCTGTTCTGCCCCGACGAGACCAACAGCAACCGGATCGGCGCCGTCTTCGACGTCTCGGACCGGATGACGATGGAGCGGGTCACCGAGGACGACGTGAAGCTCTCGGCCGACGGGCGCGTGATGGAGGTGCTGTCCGAGCACAACTGCCACGGGTGGCTGGAGGGCTACACGCTCACCGGGCGGCACGGGCTGTTCGCGACCTACGAGGCGTTCGCGATGGTCAGCGCCTCGCAGACGATCCAGCACTGCAAGTGGCTCGAGGAGGCGCACCACCTGGACTGGCGGGCCGACATCCCCAGCCTCAACATCCTGCTGAGCTCGACCGCGTGGCGCAACGACCACAACGGCTTCAGCCACCAGGGTCCCGGCCTGATCCAGAACGTCCTGCAGATGCGCGGGGACGTCGCCCGGATCTATCTGCCCGCCGACGCCAACACCCTCCTGGCCGTCTCGGACCACTGCTTCCGCTCGCGGTCGCACGTCAACCTGATCGTGCAGGACAAGCAGCCGCAGCTGCAGTACCTCACCCTCGACGAGGCCCGGGAGCACTGCGAGCGCGGCGCCTCGATCTGGGACTGGGCGGGCAACGAGCTCGACTCGCGCGAGGAGCCGGACGTCGTGCTCGCCTGCGCCGGCGACGTCGTCACCATGGAGACGGTCGCCGCCGCGCAGATCCTGCGCGAGCGGCTGCCCGAGCTGTCGGTGCGCGTCGTCAACGTCGTCAACCTCATGACGCTGGCGCGGCGCAAGGACCACCCCAACGGGATGTCGGACATGTTCTTCGAGGAGCTGTTCACCACCTGGCAGGACGTGGTCTTCAGCTTCCACGGCTACCCGGGGGCCATCCACCAGCTCGTGCACGGCCGCAACGACGCCGACCGGTTCCACGTGCGCGGGTTCATCGAGCAGGGCACGACCACCACGCCGTTCGACATGGTCGTGCGCAACCAGGCGTCGCGCTACCACCTCGTGATGGACGCGCTCAACAACTCCCAGCGGCACCCGCGCGGCTCCGCCGAGCTCAAGGCCTGGTGCGAGGCGCAGCTGGACCGGCACGAGGAGTACATCCGCGAGCACCTGCAGGACATGCCCGAGGTGCGCGACTGGGTAGCCCAGGACCCGGGCTCGGAGGTCAGCGGGCGGCCGGTCGAGGCCTGAGGACGGTCGTCGCGACGGACCCGAGGCACCCCGAGCGCGAGAGGCGCCCGACCCCGCGTGGGGTCGGGCGCCTCGCCATACGGGCGATCAGTCGTGCTTGGGGACCAGGGCGCAGACCAGGGCGCCGAACACCGCGACCCCGGCGAACACGTAGAACGCGGTGGCGGCCGTCGCGGTCGGGCCGGCCAGGGCCGCGATGACCAGGCCGCCGATGATCGAGCCGGTGTTGAGCAGCAGGAGGAAGGTCAAGGAGTAGGTCGCGTTGAAGCCGTAGGACTCCATGATCCGCGGGAGCCAGGTGTTGAGGCCGTAGGTCAGCAGCAGGCCGGAGAAGGACATGAAGCCGAGCAGGATCGTGGGCACGAGATAGCTGCCGGTGAACAGCCCGCGGAAGCCGACCCGCTCGACGGCCTGGGGCGCGACGGGGGCGGACTCGATCGAGCCGGTCGAGCCGGTCGCGCTGGACGAGCGGGCAGGCGCCCCGTCCAGGGCCACCCCGGTGCGCTCGGCGACCCGCTGCGCCTCCTCGTGACGACCCTTGGCCTCGAGCCACTTCGGCGACTCGGGGATCTTCTTCCACGCGAACGGCAGCAGGATCACCAGAGGCAGGGCGCCGATCCAGAACAGCCCGCGCCAGCCGACGATCGGCAGCGCCACCAGGGCGATGATCGAGGCCAGGACGCCGCCGGCCGGGATGCCGGAGTAGACGAGGGCGTTGAAGAGGTTCTTCTTGTCGATCGGCGCGAACTCGGCGACGACCGCGCCCAGGGTGGCCAGCAGCGCGCCCAGCCCGATCCCCGTCAGGAGCCGCATGGCGCCGAAGTAGGTGAAGTTCATGGAAACGGCGGTGAGGGCCATGCCGATGGAGAACCACGCGATGGACCCGAGGACGATCTTGCGGCGGCCGATGTGGTCGCCGACGGCGCCGGCCGCGAGCGCGCCGATCATGACGCCGATCAGCGCGTAGGAGCCGATGGTGCCCGCCTGGGCCGCGTTCAGGCTGCCGAGCTGGCTGGGGTCCTTGAGCAGCCGGGACACGATCGTGCCGTAGACGACGATGTCGTAGCCGTCGAAGATCAGGGCGGCGCAGGACAGCGCGAGGATCCAGTAGGTCTCGGCCATCTGCTTGACGGTCCGGGTCGCCGAGGACCCCGGCAGGTGCGTGTCCTGCAGGAGGTGGTCAGTAGTCTCTGCGGGCTCTGCGGGCTCTGCTGACTGGGGGGATGCCGCCCGGTCGGGGATGGTGCTCATCCGTGGCCTCCGTTGGCTCGGTCGTGAGGGGGGCGCGTCGTGCGGGGCTGGCACGGATCGCTCTGCGCACCAGTAACGCCCGGGGCGTCCACCCGCCGTAAGACCGCGACACCGGACAACTCCGCATGCGAGACGAAGTCGGACGGCATACGGTGTGAACCCGCCGACTGACTCGCAGGGCGAGACAGCGCCGAGGGCTGGCAGGACGGCCACGAAGGGGTGGCGGATGAGCACGAGCTATGGGCAGTCCCTGTCGTCCCTGGACGCCGGGCTGCGGGCGATGACCCTCTTCACGACCCACGACGTCCTCACCGTGACGCTGGTCGCGCGCGAGCTGGGCTGCTCGAGGGCGACGTCGTACCGCATCCTCAACACCCTGAGAAACCGCGACATCGTCATGCTCGGGCCCGGTGGGCGCGGCTACTACCCCGGCCCGGCGCTCGTCGAGCTGAGCCGTCCCCGCGGGCTGGACCAGGCGGACCGGGCCCGGCTGCGACCCGTCATCGAGGAGGCGGTCTCGCTGACCGCCGAGACCGTGCACGTGGCGGCGCTGATCGGCACCCAGGTGCTCTTCTTCGACGGCCAGGAGCCCGACCGGGCCGTGCGGGCCAGCCTGCGGCCAGGCTACCTCCGGCTGGCCCACGCGATCTCGGCCGGCAAGCTGCTGCTCGCGCAGTTCACCGACGAGCAGGTCCTGCGGCTCTATCCCGACGAGCGCCTGGGCCGGGTCACTCCCTGGACGGTCATCAGCCGCGGGCAGCTCATGGCGGACATCCGGACGATCCGCGAGCAGGGCTACGCCACCAACCAGCAGCAGACCGAGGTCGGCCTCGGCGGCGTGTCGATCCCGCTGCCCGGGCGCAGCTGGCGCGAGCGCGTGGCGCTGTGCGCCACCATCCCCATCGACCGCGCCACGCCCGCCGACCTCGAACGCGTGCGGCAGGGCCTGCAGCACGCGGCGCGTCGCCTGCGCTAGCCGCTCAGACGACCGTGGCGCCGAGCGACTCCGCGACGAGGGCGGCCTGCGCCAGGTCGATCGTGACGCCGCGCAGGTCGACCTCGGCGAGCTGCACCCCGGACAGGTCGCTCCCGACGAGGGAGGCGCCGCGCAGGAGGGCTCCCCGGAGCGAGGCTCGCGCCATACGGCAGGAGTGGAGCGAGGCACCCGTCAGGTCGGCCTCGGTGAGGTCGACCTCCTCGAGGTTGAGCCCGGTGAGCTCGACTCGCCGCAGGTCGGCCTGCCGCAGGGAGACGTAGGACCAGTCTCCGCCGTCGACGGTGAGGGGCAGGAGGGTGCAGCCCACCAGCTCGGAGCCGGTGAGCTTGCAGCCGACCAGGGTCGCGTCGAAGAAGGAGGTCCGCTCGAACGTGCAGCCGGTGAGCCGGGTGCGCTCGAGCCTGGCGGCGTTGAGCCGGACGTTGCGGAACCGGGTCCCCTCGAACGCACAGTCCGTGATGGTCGCCTCGGTCAGGTCGACGTCCACCAGCTCGCAGTCCACGAGGCGCTCCCCCACGAGCTCGCGGGCGTACCAGTCCTCGCCGGAGAAGCGCCGGCCGGTCACGTCGGTAGTCATGACGCCAGCATGCCAGTGCGGTGAAGGGGTTGACCGCTGAGGCTAACGCCGTTAGCGTCAATGTCATGGCTAACGCCGTTAGCCCCTGGGTCGAGGAGAGCTCCATGTCCGTCCGTCCGATCGTCACCGTCGCCGCTTCCATCGTGCTCGTCGTCGCGCTCGTCGCCGTCGCGTCCTACCTCTGGTCGCGTCGCAGCCCGCACGTCATCGAGGCCACCAGCGAGATCCGGGCCACGCCGGCCGAGGTGTGGCAGGTACTCGTCGACAACGACCGCTACCCGGAGTGGAACCCCTCGATCACCCGCAGCGAGGGCCGTCTCGAGGTGGGTGGGACCGTCACCAACACCGTCCGCCTCGGGGACGGCACCATGACCTTCACGCCCGAGGGCCTGGCCGTGCGCCCCGGGCGCGAGCTGCGGTGGGTGGGCCGGACCTACCTGCCTCGGGTGGCGGACGGGGAGCACTCCTTCGTCCTGGAGGAGATCCACCCCGGAGTCACCCGCCTCACCCAGCGCGAGGAGTTCACCGGCGTGATCGTGCCGTTCGCGTCCGGTCTGCTGGCCGGGATGGACGAGGAGTTCGCCGCGGTCAACGCCGCGCTGGCACGCCGGGTCGAGGCGGTCCGGGGGTCCGTCGGCGCCGGCCGCTAGCGTCGACCCCGTGACCACGCCACCTGCCCCACCCCCCGTGCCCGCCCGCACGGCCCGCCAGGCCGAGATCGTCCAGGCGGCCCGCGCGCTGCTGACGTCCGGGGGGTGGGGCTGCGTCACGGCGCGCGCCGTGGCCGATCGGCTCGGCATCAAGGCCCCGTCGCTCTACAAGCACGTGACCGGGCTCGACGACATCCGGGTCGCCCTGCTCACCGATGCCCTGGTCGAGTCCGGCACCCGCCTGCACGAGGCCGTGGCGCAGGACCGCACGGTCGCGTCGGTCGCGTCGGCCTATCGCGACCTGGCGCGACGCGAGCCCCAGCTCTATCGCCTCGCCACGGTGGAGCCGCTCGCCCGCGACGCCCTGCCGGCCGGCCTCGAGGAGTGGGCCGGCTCGCCGTTCTGGCTCGTCACCCCCGGCGGCGACCCGGCCCGCGCCCAGGCCCTGTGGGCGTGGTGCCACGGCATGGCGATCCTCGAGATCGAGGACCGGTTCCCGCCGGGGTCGCCCCTCGACCAGACCTGGGCCGTCGGGGCGGCGGCGTTCGCGTCATGACGCGGACCCTGTGGATCGACGCGACCTTCCGGACGCTCGACCCCGACCGGCCCACGGCCACCGCGCTGCTGACCGAGGACGAGCACGTCCTGGCCGCAGGAGACGTGGCCGAGCTGCGCGCCCACACCACCGGCATCACCAGCACGATCGGCCTGGGTGGCGCGACGGTGACCCCGGGGCTGGTGGACGCCCACATCCACACGGCGGGCTACGCGCGCGACCTGACCACGGTCGACCTGCGGGACTGCACCACCCAGCGGGAGGCGCTCGCCGAGATCGCGCGGTTCGTGGCGGGGCTCGAGCCCGGGCGGTGGCTCTTCGGTGGGCGCTGGGACGCCAACGACTGGCCCGAGGGACTGCCGGACCGCGACGTCCTCGACCGGGTCTGCCCCGACCGACCGGCCATCCTGCCGTCCATCGACGGCCACACGCACTGGGTCAGCTCCCCTGCCCTGCAGCAGCTCTCGATCGACGACCACACCCCCGACCCGCCCGGCGGCACCATCGAGCGCGATGCCGTGGGCAGGGCGACGGGGATCCTGCGCGAGTCCGCCACCATGGCCGGCGAGCACCTCATGACGCTCCACTCCGGCGACCTCACCGACCAGCTGCGGGTGGCCCAGCAGCGCCTGCTCGCCGTGGGCCTCACCGGGGTCCACTGCTTCGACGGCGAGGACGCCACGGCGGCATACGAGACCTTGCGAGCCGCAGGCGAGCTCACGATCCGGGTCCACAAGTCCGTCCCGCTGACCGCCCTGGACCAGGCGATCGACGAGGGCCGCCGCACCGGCGACGGGGACGACTGGCTGTCCACGGGGCCGGTCAAGGTGTTCAGCGACGGTGCCCTCGGGTCGCACACGTGCCACATGGGCGAGCCGTTCCCGGGCGGCGGGCGCGGGATGGAGGTCATCAGCGTGCCCGACCTCGTGGACGTCGTCGTCCGGGCGACGCGCGCCGGCCTCGGCGTCGCCACGCACGCCATCGGCGACGAGGCCAACCATCGGGTGCTGACGGCGTATGCCGAGGCCCGGCGCCTCGCGGGGCCGCCGGCCGTGCGCCACCGGGTCGAGCACACCCAGCACCTGCGACCGGGCGACGTGGCACGGCTCGCGGCCCTCGACGTGGTCGCGAGCATGCAGCCGACCCACTGCACCAGCGACATCCGGCTCGTGGAGCGGCTGCTGGCGGGCCGGGACCTGCGGTCCTATGCCTGGGCGAGCCTGCTGCGGGCCGGGGCCCTGGTGGCGCTCGGGTCCGACGCGCCGGTCGAGGAGCCCGACCCGATGGCGGGGATCCAGGCAGCGGTGACCCGTCAGGAGCCCGAGACGGGCCACCCCGCAGGGGGATTCGAGCCGCACGAGAGACTCACGATCGACCAGGCGGTGCACGGGTTCACCGTCGCCCCGGCCCGGGCGGCCGGCCTGGCGGCACCCACGGGGACGCTGCGCCCGGGAGCGCCCACCGATCTCGTGGCCTGGAGCGGAGACCCCTGGCGGGTGCCCGCCACCGAGCTGGGTGCGCTGCGCGCCCTGACGACGGCGGTCGGCGGCGTGGTGCGTCGCACCACGGCGTGACGGGTCAGGCCCCGGACGCCCCGACGCGCTCGACGTTGCTCGACAGCCCCTGGATGACGCGCGGCTTGGGCGCGATCACCGTGGCGGCCGGCGGGACGTCGCGCAGGACGGCGACGTTGGGCCCGATGGCGGCATGGTCGCCCACGGTGATCTTGCCGGCCACGACCGCGTTGACGCCGATGCTGACACCGTCGCCCACGACGGGAGCCTGGTCGCCGAAGGTCTCGCCGCCGGTCGTCCCCCCGATCGTGCAGCCCTTGCGCAGCACGCAGTCGTCGCCGATGACCGAGCCCGGGTGGATGCCGATGGCGGCCTCCTGGACGATGACGCGCCGGCCGATGCTGGCGGTGCGCGGGATGTCGATGCCGTAGACGTTGACCGAGACGCGGTGGCCGACGGTGTAGGCCAGCTCGGCGCCGCGACGCTTCCAGGTCGGCTCGTGGTCGGAGTCGAGGGCCCACCGACCGAGGCGGTAGGCGGCCAGCGCGTGGAAGCCGGGCTCGAGCCACCCGAGGTTGGTCTGTCTGTCCTCGCGGATCGTCCGCAACAGGGCGGAGCCGTCGAGCAGACGGGCCTTGAGGGGGTTGGCCGGCCGTGCGGCGTCATGCTGCGTCATCGATGCTCCTCCGCGTGCGGCAGCCCCGCTCCTGACGTCACGATCGCGGTTACGCTGCGTGATGGGGTGGCGACACCCACACCTGGGGCTCACCCTATCGGGGAAACCTGGGTGGATCCGGGACCCGCCACGACCGAGAACGTCAAACCGTCGATGCGCGTCCGCAGCTCGGCGTCCTCGGACAGCTGTCGACCCACCTCGGCGAGCACCAGGTGCAGGGTCTCGCGGTCCAGCCCCCGCGGCACGACCACGTCGACCCGCAGCTCGCCGGAGGGGGTGAGCCCTCCGACCCGGACGTCCTGGACGAGCCCCGCCAGCCGCTCCTCGGCGAGCACCACCCGACGACCGCCGTCGATCGACTCCTGCACCACCACGTCGCGGTCGGCCGGCACCCAGGCCCGCCCTTGGGCGAGGGCGTAGACCATGGACGGCCGCAGGACCCGGTGCTGGTCCGACCCCAGGTCGAGCACGAGCAGGTCGCAGCGCTCCTGGACGGCGGCCTGGCCGAGGGTCTGGGCGGTCACGGGGACGGGTCGGGCCGAGGGGTCCCACGCGGCCAGGGTCGCGAGGCCGGTGAACGCCGGCAGGGCCCGCTCGCCATCGGGGCTGGTCAGGACGACGGTGGCCATGTCCGCCACGGAGTCGGTGCCCACGGCCGCCCCCTCGCCCGGCGCCGCGACGACGGGCACGAAGAACCGGGCCGCCGACACCGCGCTCATGAGGGACTCGTCGTCCACGTCGCCGTCCAGCGCCGCGGCGAGCCGCGGGTCGACCTCGCCCCGGTCGTCGCTGAACGGGTTGTCGGTCAGCTCGCGGCCGTGCCACGGCACCCCGCCCGTGTCATGGCCATGGGAGGCGTCGTGGCCCGCCATACGGCGCTCGATCCGTGGGTCGCGCTCTCGGTCGCTCATCGCCGCCAGCTCGGCCGGCCGGCCGCGTCGAGGGCCTCGGGGAGCGTGAAGGCGCCCTTGTAGAGCGCGGACCCGACGATCGCGCCCTCGACCCCCTCGGCCACGAGACCCCGGATGGCCACGATGTCGTCGAGGGTGGAGAGGCCTCCGGAGGCGACGACGGGGCGGTCGGTCGCGGCGCAGACCTGACGCAGCAGGTCGACGTTGGCGCCCGCCATCATGCCGTCCTTGTTGACGTCCGTGACGACGTAGCGGGCGCAGCCCTCGGCGTCCAGGCGCGCCAGCGTCTCCCACAGGTCGCCGCCGTCCTTGGTCCAGCCGCGGGCCGCCAGGGTCGTGCCGCGGACGTCGAGGCCGATCGCGACCCGGTCACCGACCTCGGCGATCGCGCGCCGCGTCCACTCGGGGTCCTCGAGCGCGGCCGTGCCGATGTTGACCCGGCGGCAGCCGGTCGCGAGCGCCCGCTCGAGGCTCGCCTGGTCGCGGATGCCGCCGCTGAGCTCGACCTTGAGGTCCAGCCGCCCGACGATGTCCGCCAGCAGCTCGTGGTTGGACCCGCGCCCGAAGGCCGCGTCCAGGTCGACGAGGTGGAGCCACTCGGCGCCCTGGTCCTGCCACGCCTTGGCGGCCTGCCAGGGATCGCCGAACTCGCCCCCCGAGCCGGCCACTCCCTGGACCAGCTGGACGGCCCGGCCGTCCACGACGTCGACGGCGGGCAGGAGCTCGAGGCGGGGGGCGTCAGTCACGGGACCGACGCTATCGCGCTCGCCCGACGTGGCGCCGCGGGCGGTCACCGGGTGGGCAGCAGCCGCTTGTCGACGTCGAGGCGAGCACCGAGGTGGATCTCGAGGTACTCGTTGCGGTCCGGCTGGGTCGCCGAGCGGCCGCCGGTGCCGGGGAAGTTGTTGTCGTTCATCACGGCGATCGTGCGTGCGTCGATGATCTCGACGTCCTCGATCGTGACGAACGGGAACGTGAACGGGTCGCCGGCACCGCCCAGCTGCCGAGGGTTGGTGAGGTCCATGAGGTCGACGAGCAGGTGCTTCTCGACGTAGCCGTCGTTGTCGCGGTCGCGCAGGTCCACGAGGTAGACGCGCTTGACCTGCGCGGTCGGTCCGGCCCCGCCGTCGCGCTCGATGACCATGCCCTGGTGGTCGTTGATCATCGCGAAGTCGCCGATGGCGTGGGCCTTGTCCTCCATGCGGTAGCGCACGACCTCTCCGGTGTAGCGGGCGCCGGCCCGGCCGCCGAGGCGGACGGTGTGGATGCGCAGGTCCTCGGGGTGCCCGGCGGCCTTGTCCTCGGCCGTCGCCCCCTCGAGCAGCGGGTAGAGGGTGCGTCCGTCGGGGCTGATGGCCATGCCTTCGTAGCCCTTGGAGTCGGGGACCTGCGGGGCCTCGCCCGGCTTCAGCGTGGGGTTGGACGGGGACTTCACGCCTGGCGTGGGGATGGGCGCCTGGAGCAGCCGGCCGCGGGCGTCGGTGTGCAGGAGGTAGGGGCCGAACTCGTCGCCGAACCAGAAGGTGCCGTCGGGGGCGATCTGCATCGACTCGGGGTCGAAGTCCCAGCCGGTGAGGCGGCGGTCGGGCGTCGGGCACGTGTAGCCCTGGGGCAAGGACGTGGCTGCGCGGCAGGCGCCGTCGCGCCAGATGGGCCACGGGACGAGGTGGCCGGGGTCGGACAGCTGCATCGGGGTGGCGAGGTAGCGGGTGCGCCCCGTCCGGGTGTCGGGCTTGATGCGGTGCACCGCGAGCAGCGCGTCGGCGGAGTTGGCCTTGGTGCCGAAGCCGTTGTCGCTCATCACGAGGTAGGTCCCGTCCGTGGACCGGTGGGTCGCGGAGAAGCCCTGGACCGGCTGGCCCTTGAAGGGTGCCGGGACGGCGGCGTTGCCGGTGACCCAACGACCGCTCGGCTCGCTGCCGGGGACATAGGTCTCGGTGGGGAGCACCGCCCAGCCGGTGAGCTGCGCGGCCGAGGCGTGGGGCAGCGGGCGATCGTTAGACGGGCCCCTCCCCTGGCCGCGGTGGTCGGGTCCCGTGCTGTCGGGGCCCGCGGTGGCAGGGAGGGCCGTGGCGGCGGCGAGACCGAGGGCGAGGACGGTGGTGGCGAGGCGGCGCATGGCGACTCCTGTGGCGCGGGCGGGTCCGGTTGGGTCTGCTCCCCCATCCCAGCCGCCGTCCGCGACCTGCGCGTCGCGCCCGGTCGACGACGAGGCGACGAGCAGGTGACGGGCACGCGTCGCGACGGTCAGCGCGCCAGGGCGCCCAGCGCCTTGACGAGCCGGTGGACGTCCTCGTCCGAGGTGTATGGCGCCAGGCCCACACGCACGCCGACGTCGGGCTCGAGGCCCAGCCGCCGCCAGGCCTCGTAGGCGTAGAAGTGCCCGGCCGGCGCGAGGACGCCCTGCTCGAGGAGGCCGCGGCTGACCTCGTCGCCGGGCACGCCGTCGACGACGAGGTAGGACGTGGGTGTGCGCTCCGACGCGCGGGACAGGACACGCACGCGAGGCAGCTCGACCAGGCTGTCCTCGAGGAGGCGGTGGAGGCGGTGCTCGTGCTCGTGGACCGCCTCCCACGAGGCGCGGAGCCGGGCGCGTCGGGTGGGGGCGTCGCCGGGTGCCAGCCCCGCGATCAGCTCGACCGTGGCCGTGACCCCGGCCAGCAGCTCGTAGGGGAGGGTGCCCAGCTCGAAGCGCTCGGGGACCTCGTCGGTCGACGGGAGCAGCTTGTCGGGGTGCAGGTCGTCCAGCAGCGCCGGGTCGGCGGCGAGGACGCCGCAGTGCGGCCCGAGGAACTTGTAGGGAGAGCACACCAGCGAGTCGGCGCCGAGGGCCTCGCGGTCGACCAGGCGGTGCGCCGCGAGGTGGACGGCGTCGACGTGCAGGAGGGCGCCGGCGTCGTGGGTGATCTCGGCGGCCCCGACCACGTCGGGGATCGTGCCGAGCAGGTTGGACGCGCCGGTCATGGCGACCAGGCGGGTCCGCTCCCCCACGACCTCGCGGAGGGCGTCCAGCGGCAGCTCTCCGGTGGCGGGGTCGAGCTCCCACCACCGTATGACGGCGCCGACGCGCTCAGCGGCCCGGATCCACGGCCGGACGTTGCTGTCATGGTCGAGGCTGGTCACGACCACCTCGTCGCCCGGGCGCCAGGTGTCGGCCAGCGCGCGCGCGAGGTCGTAGGTGAGGGCCGTCGCGCTGCGCCCGTGCACGATGCCGCGGGGGTCGCTGCCGAGCAGGTCGGCCCCGGCCGCCCGGAACTGCTCGACCTGCCTCTGGGCGTTGCGCTGGGAGGTGGCGCCCGTGCCGCGGTTGGACAAGGGCGCGCACAGCGCCGCCGCGATGGCCTCGCCGACGTCGCGCGGCGTCTGCGTGCCGCCGGGCCCGTCGAAGTAGGCCGTGCCCTCCTCGAGGGCGGGGATGCGCGCGCGGAGGGCGGCCACGTCATGTGTCATGGCGCCATCCTGCCCCTCGGACGCGCCGGCCGCGCAGCGATCCCCGGCGCGGTCAGCGGAGGGTGGCGACCCAGTTGGCGAGCAGCTGCTTCCCGGCGTCGCCGGACTTCTCCGGGTGGAACTGGGTCGCGGACAGGGGGCCGTTCTCGACGGCGGCCACAAAGCGCGTGCCGTGCTCGGCCCAGGTCACGCGGGGGGCGACGACCTCGAACGGCCCGTGCGGGTCGAGGGTCCAGTCCTGCACGGCGTAGGAGTGAACGAAGTAGAAGCGCTCGTCCTGCACCCCGTCGAGCAGGACGGTGCCCTGGGGCGCCTCGACCCGGGACCACCCCATGTGCGGCACGACCTCGGCCGGCAGGCGGTCCACGGTGCCGGGCCACTGGTCCAGGCCGGGGACGGCGCCCTGCACGGACGGCTCGCTGGACCCCTCGAACATCGCCTGCATGCCCACGCAGACGCCGAGCACGGGCCGGGACCCGGAGAGGCGGACGTCGATGAGCCGGTGACCATCGACCGCCCGCAGCCCCCGCATGCAGGCGTGGAAGTTGCCCACCCCGGGGACGAACAGCCCGTCGGCGTCCAGCACGCTGCGCTCGTCGGCGGTCAGCGTCACGTGCGCGCCCACGCGCTCCAGAGCGCGCACGGCCGAGCGGACGTTGCCGCTGCCGTAGTCGAGCACGACCACCTCGGGTGCGGTCACAGACCCTCCTCCACCTCGGCATCCAGACGCTGCTCGTCGGACACCACCTTGTCGAACCGCCGGACGGACTCGTCCTTGGGCGTCACCAGCTCGGCGCCTGGCAGGTCGGCGGCGGACACGCCGCGAACCAGCTCGGCGCCTGGCAGCCCCAGCAGGACCGCCAGGTCGATCAGCACCTCCTCGGCCGTGCCCCCCGGGTCGGCGAGCACGTCGTGGATGGCGCCCGGCGCGCCCTGGTCCCGGGCGAATCCCGCGGCCCGGGCGAGGTCGGTCGGGCGCGCCAGGGGGAAGCCGGGCACGGGGCCGGGCCCCTCGCCCGGGATCCACAGGACCCAGCGCGCTCCCCCGCGCCAGCGGCTCGGCCAGCACGTGACCACCGCTCGGCCGTCGTCGACGAAGAGCCCCACGGCGGGGCGCAGGTCGTGCCGGACGGGGTGCGCGGCGAGCATGGCGACGCCGTCGCGGTAGGGGGCCATGGCTCGGCTGGGGCCGGCTGCGGCGAGGGCGGTCCAGGGGGTGCCCGCAAGGACGTGCACCGGCAGGGTGCCGCGTCGCACCCACCGGATCACGCGATCGCGTCGGCCCCTGACCAGGAGCACCCCGTGCTCCATGACCGTCAGAGGGCTCCCTTGGCGCTGGGGATGCCCTGGACCCGCGGGTCGGCCTGGCAGGCGAAGCGCAGCGCGCGGGCGAAGGCCTTGATCTGCGCCTCGACCACGTGGTGGGGGTCGCGGCCGGACAGGACGCGCACGTGCACGGCGATCTGGGCGTTGTGCGCGATGGACTCGAAGACGTGCCGGGTCAGCGAGCCGACGTACTGCCCGCCGATGATGACGTACTCCTGGCCGGCGGGCTCGCCCTCGTGCACGACGTAGGCGCGGCCGGCGACGTCGACGACGGCCTGGGCGAGCGCCTCGTCGAGCGGGACCATGGCGTCGCCGAAGCGGGAGATGCCGCGCTTGTCGCCGAGCGCCTCGCGCAGCGCCTGGCCGAGGCAGATGGCGACGTCCTCGACGGTGTGGTGGGCGTCGACGTCGACGTCGCCCTCGGCGCGGACGGTGAGGTCCATCAGCGAGTGCTTGGCGAGCGACTCGAGCATGTGGTCGTAGAAGCGGACGCCGGTCGACACGTCGCCGCGGCCGGTGCCGTCGAGGTCGAGGGTGAGCTCGATGCGCGACTCGGACGTCGCGCGCGTGATGGTGGCGGTGCGGTGGGTCGTGCTCGGTGCCTGCAGGTCGGTCATCAGGACTCCAGTCGGTGGGTCGGGGCGAGCTCGCGCAGGGCGTCGAGGAAGGCATCTGTCTCGGCCGGCGTGCCCGCCGTCACCCGAAGGTAGTGCGGGATGCCGACGTCGCGGACGAGGACACCCCGGTCGAGCAGGGACTGCCAGGTGCCATGGGCGTCCGCGACGTTGCCGAAGAAGACGAAGTTGGCGTCGCTGGCCACGGGGGTGAAGCCCATCGCGGACAGCTCGATGACCATGCGGTCGCGCTGCTGCTTGATGGCCTCGACGGTGCCGAGCATGAGGTCGGCGTGCTCGAGGGCGGCCCGTGCGACGGCCTGCGTGACGGACGACAGGTGGTAGGGCATGCGGACCAGGCGCAGCGCGTCGACCAGCGCCGGGTCGGCGACCAGGTAGCCGAGACGTCCCCCGGCGAGCGCGAAGGCCTTGCTCATGGTGCGGGTGACCACGAGTCGCGGACGCCCGGCCAGCAGCGTCAGTGCCGACGGGGTGCCGGGGCGGGCGAACTCGGCATACGCCTCGTCGACGATCACGACGGCGCGGGGGGCCGCGTCGTGGACGGCCACGACCGTGTCGAGGTCGAGGGCGGTGCCGGTCGGGTTGTTGGGCGAGCAGAGAAAGACCAGGTGCGGGTCGACCTCGCGGACCTGCGCGACCGCGGACGCCGTGGACAGGTCGAACCGGTGCGCCACGTCGTCGAAGCCCTCGCCGCGGCGACCGTGCACGAAGGCCGTGCCGGTCGTCTCGGTGATGATCGGATGCATGGAGTAGGCCGGGGTGAAGCCGAGGGCGCGGCGGTCGGGGCCGCCGAAGGCCTGCACCAGGTGCAGCAGCACCTCGTTGGAGCCGTTGCCGGCCCA
Organism: Arsenicicoccus sp. UBA6765; assembly: GCF_002453335.1. Classification (NCBI taxonomy): domain Bacteria; kingdom Bacillati; phylum Actinomycetota; class Actinomycetes; order Micrococcales; family Intrasporangiaceae; genus Arsenicicoccus; species Arsenicicoccus sp. UBA6765. The sequence goes on along the minus strand of NZ_DKGR01000053.1, from coordinate 68,877 downwards.
CACCTGCGCCGCCTCGACCGCGACCCCGGACGTGCGGGTCAGGTAGCCGGCGAGCGCCTCGCGCAGCGCGGTGAACTCGCGGTCGGGATAGCGGTTGAGGTCGGGGACGACCTTGGTGACCGCCTCGGCCACCGCGTCCACGACGACCTGCGGCACGGGGTAGGAGGACTCGTTGGTGTTGAGCTGGACCGGGACGTCGAGCTGCGGCGCGCCGTAGGCCGTGCGACCGCGCAGGTCCGGGCGCAGCAGCCCCTCGATCTGGACGGCCGCGCGAGAAGCGCTGTCGCTCATGCGCGCTCCCCCGCCGGCGCCGGGACCTCGTCGCCGAACCGCGCCGTGACCGCCTGCCCGTGGCCGGGCAGGTCCTCGGACTGGGCGAGCGTGACCACGTGCCGGGCGACGTCGCGCAGCGCCGCCTCCGAGTAGTCGACGACGTGGATCCCGCGCAGGAAGGACTGGACCGACAGGCCGCTGGAGTAGGCCGCGGACCCTCCGGTGGGCAGCACGTGGTTGGATCCCGCCGCGTAGTCGCCGAGGCTCACCGGCGAGTAGGGGCCGACGAAGATCGCGCCGGCGTTGCGGATGCGAGCGGCCACCGCGGCGGCGTCACGGGTCTGGACCTCGAGGTGCTCGGCGGCGTAAGCATCGACCACGCGCACCCCCTCGTCCAGGTCGTCCACGAGGACGATGCCGGACTGGGTGCCGGTCAGCGCGGTGCGGACCCGCTCGGCGTGCTTGGTCTCGGGGACGCGCCGCTCCACGGCCGCGACGACGGCCCGGGCCAGCTCCTCGGAGTCGGTGACCAGCACGGACCCCGCGAGCGGGTCATGCTCGGCCTGGCTGATCAGGTCCGCCGCGACGTGCTCGGGGTCGGCCGAGTCGTCGGCGAGCACCGCGATCTCGGTCGGCCCGGCCTCGGCGTCGATGCCGATGACGCCCTGCAGCAGCCGCTTGGCCGAGGCGACGTAGACGTTGCCCGGCCCGGTGACCAGATCGGCGGGCTCGATCGCAGGGGTGCCGGTCGCGTCGTCGGCGGCCACGCCGTAGGCGAACATCGCGACGGCCTGGGCCCCGCCCACGGCATACACCTCGTCCACCCCGAGGAGGGCGCACGCGGCGAGGATCGTCGGGTGCGGGTAGCCCGCGAACACCCCGGAGCTCTCGCGCTGGGGCGGGCTGGTCACCGCGAGGGAGCCGACGCCGGCCTCCTGCGCGGGGACGACGTTCATCACCACGCTGGAGGGATAGACGGCCAGACCGCCGGGGACGTAGAGCCCCACGCGCTCGACCGGCACCCACCGCTCGGTGACCGTCCCGCCGGGCACGACCTGGGTGGTGACGTCCTCGCGACGCTGGGCGCGGTGGACCCGGCGAGCCCGCTCGATGGAGACCTCGAGGGCGGCCCGCACGTCGGGCTCGAGCCGCTCGACGGACGCCGCGAGCACCTCGGCCGGGACCCGCAGGCTCGGGGGACGGACCCCGTCGAAGCGCTCCCCCAGCTCCAGCAGGGCCTGCGCCCCACGATGACGCACGTCGTCGCAGATCGGACGGACGACGTCGAGGGCGGCCTCCACGTCGAGCTCGGCCCGGGGCAACGCGTCGCGCAGCGCGCGTGCGTCGAGCACGCGACCGCGCAGGTCATCGATCGAGAGCATGCGGGCCAGTCTAGGTGGTGGGTCGGACAGGCCCGCCGCCCGTCTCACCCGGGTCGGTCGGTCACAATGAGCCGTATGACCTACCCCTACGCCACGGCTCCGCCACGGCCGCGGATCCCGGACCTGCCCCCGCGCGCGACGGAGTACCACCAGCTCCTGCGCGGGCCGAGGCACCGCTGGTGGCGGCCGTTGCTGTCGGTCGTCATCGTGGTCGCGTCCCTGCTCATGGTGGTCATCGCCGTCTCCGGGATCGCGGCCGCCGTGGTGGTCGGGTCCGGTGGCGACCTCGAGGAATGGATGGCCTCGGCGGCGTCCGGCCGGATGTCGCCGTCGGCCTTCCTGTCCACCAACCTCATGCTGGCGGCGCTGATCCCGGTCTCGCTCTTTGCCATCTGGGTCGGGCACACCGTCAACCCCCGGTGGGTGCAGTCCGTGACCGGGCGCTTCCGGTGGGGCTGGTTCGCGCGCTGCCTGGCGGTCCTCACCCCGCTCTGGCTCGCCTACCTCGCCGTCGGGACCCTGGTCGACGGCCTGCCGGACGGCGGCCGCTCCGCGGACTGGGTCGCCCTGCTCGCCATCATGCTGCTCACCACGCCGCTGCAGTGCGCGGGCGAGGAGCTGCTCTTTCGCGGATGGGTGCTGCAGAGCCTCGGGTCGTGGTTCTCCCACCGCTGGGTCGCGCTCGCGGTGCCGACGGTCGTCTCCTGCCTGGCCTTCGGTGCGGCGCACGGCAGCTCGGACCCCTGGACCTTCGCCGACCTGGCGGTGTTCGCCGTCACGGCGTGCCTGCTGACCTGGCGGACCGGCGGCCTGGAAGCGGCCATCGCCCTGCACGTCGTCAACAACATGCTGGTGATGGCGCTGTCGCTCGCGCTCGGCGGCTTCGACGAGGGCTTCATCGACGGCGACACCAAGGGTTCGCCGCTCGCCGTCCTGACCTCCGTCGTGATCATGGCCATCGCCTACGCCCTGGTCGCCTGGCAGGCGCGACGCGTGGACCTGCAGCGCCGCAGCACCCCGCAGATCCCGCCACCACCCGTCGTGCCCCTCGCCCCGGGCCCGGTGCCCCCGGTGCCCCCGGTGCACCCGGTGCACCCGGTGCCGCAGCCGGGGCAGGACGGCGGCCACGCCGGCGGGTGGCACCCGCCATACGGCAGCTGAGTCAGGCATGGGTCCTGCCACGGGCTCCGGCTCCTCGCTCGTCTCGGTCGGGAGCACCGCCGACGTCGTCCGCCTCGTCCTCGTCGTCGCGCTGCTCGCGCTCGCGGCCGCGGGCGTCCACCGGTGGGGCGGCCTGGGTCACTCGGGCGCGACCCTCACCGCTGCGGGCCGGGCAACGGTCCAGCTCGCCGTCGTGGGCCTGCTCATCGCCGCGGTGCTCGAGAGCTGGTGGCTCACCCTGGGCTTCGTCGCGCTCATGCTGGGCGTGGCGTCCGTGACCGCCGGCCGACGGGTGCTGCCCGGCCGCGGGACCTGGTGGGCGGCGCTGCCGGTGTGCCTCGGCGCCGTCCCGGTCGGGCTCGCGCTCGCCGTCTCCGGCGTGATCCCCCTGCGGCCCGTGGCCCTGGTCCCGATCCTCGGCATCCTGATCGGCAACGCCATGACGGCCACCACGCTGGCCGGCAAGCGCACCCTCGACGCGCTGGTGACCCGGCACGGGGAGTTCGAGGCCGGCCAGTCGATCGGCCTCGTCGACCGCGACGCGGCCCTGCTCGTCGCCCGGGAGGACGCCGCCCTCGCGCTCGTCCCCGGCATGGACCAGACCCGCACCGTGGGTCTCGTGACGCTGCCCGGGGCGTTCGTCGGGACGCTGCTCGGTGGGGCGACGCCGCTCGAGGCCGCCGCCGTCCAGCTCGTCGTCCTGGCGGCGCTGCTGCTCGTGCAGGCGCTCGCCGTCGTGACCATGCTCGAGCTGGTCGCGCGTGGCCGCATCGGCGACTACGGCCGCCGCACCGACTGAGGTCAGGCGCTCCAGGCGATCCTGTCCACGAGCATCGAGAGCGGCTCGGGCAACTCGTCGCGCGACAGCTCGGCGGCGAGCACCCCGGCGACCTGCTCCTTACGCCCGGACGCGACGCCGCAGAAGCGATGGAGCTGCTCGGCCAGCGGACGGTCGGCCCACGCCGGCTGGATCTGCAGCGCCTCGAGCTTGCCGCCGAGCCCCGCGCTCTGGATCGCCTCGACGGCGCGACTCGTCCCGAGGGCGCGGATCAGCTCGTCCTCCAGGTCCGCCTCGCACACGAAGAAGCCGTACGCCGGCAGGTCGCTCGCGTCGCTGACCGGGCAGCCGTCGGCGACGAGCGCCCGCTCGACGAACCTCACCTCGGCCGCGTCGCACATCCCCACCACGTCGGCGTCCGGCTGGAGCTGCCGGATCTCGGGGAGCACCCGCCCGATGTTGGTGACGCCCTGCAGGTTGCGCAGCTCGACGTGGTCGCCGCCGATCTCGTTGCGGCGCATGATCGCTCGCACGGCGGCGACGTCGCTAGGGCCTTCGAGCAGGGCGATGAGGGATGGCGTGGCACTCATGCGGCCACCCTAGACTCACCCCTCCCCCGGCATGAGCCCGTATGACGTCCGCCCGCTGGCGGGTCGGCCGGCAGCAGCGCGTCATACGTGCAGGCCTCGGTCCTCACGCGAGCCTGCGTCAGCCCACCGCAGCACTCGCAGGGCGCGCAGGGTGTTCCACCGGCTGGGGCGGCCGTCGCCGTCCTCCATCTCGAGGTGCACCAGCCCCGGGTGGGTGTCCTCCAGCAGCCATCGCCCGTCGGACTGGCGCTTCGACCGCACCACCTCGATCGCCTCCGCGGCGCGCGGGTCCGGCCGGGCGCCGCCACGACGGGTCGGTGATCCCCGCGAGGGTCAGCCACGCTTCGAGTGCGGTGACGGGGCACCGGTCGGTCCTGGAGGCGCGGGGGAGGACCACGAGCTCCGGCCGGTCGCCAGTCTGGTTGGTCTTGGAGCGGGGGAGGGTCAGGACCAGCCCGTTGGCGTGCGCGCCCACGTCACGGACCCGCAGGCCCGCGAGTTCGCTGCGGCGTAGTGCGCCGACGAACCCGACGAGTAGGAGCGCTCGGTCGCGGGCACCGGCCAGGTCCGGCTCGGGTGGGCGGCCTTTGGTCTTCCAGGTCTTGGTGACCGGGCAGGCCTCGAGGATGTCGAACAGCTCGGGTGGCATCAATGGGCGGGCTTGGTCCGGGGGAGCGGCGTGGGTGCGCCGGATGCCTTCCCACACCGTCATGACGCGGGCGTTCGAGGTCGGGTCGGGAAGGCCGCGGCCGGCGTGGACGAACTTCAGCGCTGACAGTCGGCGGGACATAGTGCCGACCTTGGCTCCTGCGGCGGCCAGGTCTGACAGGTATGCCGTCACGGTCGAGGCGGCCGCCGGCAACGGGGCACGGTCGTGCTGGGCGCACCACGCGGTGAACTCTCGCCAGTCCGAGGCGTACCCACGCATCGTGTTCTGGGCCCGAGCGGCCGCGACGTATGCGGCTTCCTCGGCCGACAGGGGCTCGCCGGCTGCTAGCTCTTCGACCACTCGGCCCGGGTCCGAGACGGGGGGGCGGTCAGGTTGCGAGTGGACGGGAGATGAGGGTGCACGGACGTGGTCTCCTACAGCGGGCCGCTGGCACGGAGCTGTTCATCGACCCGGTCATCAAGCTTCTTCATGACGCCGTCAGAGACCGTAGGCCCGTGCCGGGGGGCCCACTGCGGCAGGCGGACAGCCTGCTGACGCACGGCATCGGCCAGGCCGGCGGGGTCGGGCAGCAGCGCCCGGTAGGTCTTGTCGTACTGGTCCAGGACCACCTTGCAGACCTCGCGGACGAGCGCTCGGGGGATGACCACGGCGGCGAACGGGATGTGCACTGGCTCGCTCGGTGGCTCGTGCTCCAGCAGCGCCCTCAAACTCGGTCCGTTTGACGACGCCTCGACCTGGTCGTAGGTAACGGCGCGCAGGCCGGGGATCGGGCTCTCGCGGCGCTCATCGTCCGCGGCCCCCTCCGGTGCCTGCGAGGCGGGCTGTCCGATGAGGAACCGCCCGGACTGGGCGAGCATCCGCGCGTCAGGAAACGCGGGCCGGACCAGGACCGGACGCGAGGCACCAGCGCTCAGCGCCTGGTTCAGGGACCATGCCAACCCATCGTCGAGCTCGCTAACGGTCCCTTCCGGGACGGTCATGGTGAGCTCTTCCTCTCCTGCTGTGGCGAACGCGAACAGGGCGGCGTCCTCGCTGTCATCTTCGCCCCTCGACGGTGGGAAGGCGCAGGCGAACCACAGCGCAGTCACCGGGTCGGTGGTCACATCCAAGAGGCGGGTCGGGACGCCGTGGTGCTGCAGGGTGGCCAGGACCTGAAGGTCGGTGTGGAAGGCGCCGTTGTTGGCTCCGATGCCCCAGTCCCTGGCCAGCGTGATCAAGGAGCGCTCAGCCTGTCGCAGCAGGTCGGGCCCGCGTTCGTGGCGTGCCGCCTCGTAGTAATCCGGATAGTCGCGGATGGCGCGCTGCAGGGACGACTCGATCGGCCAGGACGCGCACCGCACCCCACGCCAGACGATCCGTTCGCCCAGAACGCGGGTCAGTGTCAGCCGAGAGACGAGGCGCATGAGCTCGTCGACCGAGCTGATGCGCAGCCCCCAGCCCGAGCTCTCCCAGTCGATCGTGGTCATGCGACCCAGTGTGCCCTGCGAGACGCCAGGCAGTCATTATGACACGGGATTCCGTGCATTATCCCGGGCAATAGGACTGCACGACTGGACCGGAGCGGCCAGGGTAGCGGCTGCTCTGATGGCCGACTTGGACGCTGCGCGTCAGCTCTCGAACACAGTCCACACTAGCCATTTCTCCAGCCCGCCCCGGGCGCATCCGCCCGGCCGTACGGGCATCCTTTCGATAGCCCGATACATATCGGAGCCCTATTCCAGAAAAACCGAAAGTCGCGAGGCGGTGAGATCGATTTCGGAGGCCTCTAAGAGAACCGTGAAGGAGAGACTATCTGCGTTTTCTCTTGTCAATAAGGCGGCGAAGAAGCGCAGATTATGCCCGTAGGAAAGACACTCTATGGACAACTTATGAACTTTCGCGCCGATCCACACAAGCTTGATTCGTGTGGGGCCGTCTACTCCACGTGGAGAAGTGAGTATGATCTCAAAGGACTCACCATCGTATAGGACGGTGTCCGTGGCGTAGTCGTTCTTTAAGTCAAGAGGGATGGGATGGAAAGGCACCTCGATCTCATCCTGGTTGAGTCTCCAAGCGCCCAGGTTACCGGGACTCGCCGACGTAATCATTAGCTACCTCCGGTAGTGTAAATGGATTCGGACGCGTGCCAGGTCAAACCAGCCCATGGGAGTGGTGGGTGAGCGGAAGTTCGGCTGACCCTTCCCGTTGAATCGAAAATGATATTTGTGGGGAGTATGAATATACCTCTGGGTCGACTTCTAGAAGTGTGCGTCGCCCGCCACGTCGTAATGGTATTGACGCCCGCGGAGGTGGTCCAGCCCCCACAGCACGTCGTAGTGCCACTGCGTCGGGAACGAGAACAGCAGGAAGGACGGGTCGACCCCCTCCCCGGTCGACAACCGCCGGAACAGGCGCCGCCCCTGCAGGTAGTCCTCGCCCCGCCGCAGGGCGTCGCTCACGTCCAGCGCGCCGGTGGCGCGCTCATGCTCCGCGAGTCCGTCCAGCACGCAGATCGTCGAGTGGTATGACGACCGCACCGACCCACGCTCGGCCCCGCAGTTCCACCCGCCGTCAGCCAGCTGCTCGCCCAGCAGACGCTCGACCACGCCGTCGACCGGCACACCGAAGTAGGCCCCCAGCGCCACCGTGCCGCCGTTGATGCACGGCTCGACCTCGCCGTCGAAGATCATGCTCGCCACGCTACGAGGGGTTGCGGACGTCGTCCTTCCGGTTGTCGCCGGCAGGGGGACGTCCGCGCCGAGGCAGCGGCCCCGCGTCCTTCGGCATACGGCCCGATCTCTTGAGGGCGTCGCGCAGGACCACCTCGACCTGGGCGTTGACGCTGCGCAGCTCGTCACCCGCCCAGCGGGTGAGGGCGTCGTGGACGGCGGGGTCGAGGCGCAGCAGCACCTGCCTGCGCTCGGCCCCGCCGCGACGCTCCCGGGGAGGGGTCACTGGTAGAGCGATCCCGTGTTGACGATCGGGGTGGCCTTGGACTCGCCGCACAGGACCACGAGCAGGTTTGACACCATGGCGGCCTTGCGCTCGTCGTCGAGGGCCACGATGTCCTGCTCCTCGAGCCGCGCCAGGGCCATGTCGACCATCCCGACGGCACCCTCGACGATCCGGGACCGGGCCGCGACGATGGCCGACGCCTGCTGGCGCTGCAGCATCGCCTGGGCGATCTCGGGGGCGTAGGCGAGGTGGGAGATGCGCACCTCGACGACCTCGACGCCGGCGACCACGACCCGCTCGGCGACCTCGCGGGCCAGCTCGCCGGACACGACGTCGGTGGACCCGCGCAGCGACTCGACGTCCTCGCGGTCGCTGTCGTAGGGGTGGGAGATCGCCACGTGCCGCAGCGCCGACTCGGACTGGGCGCGCACGAAGTTCTCGTAGTGCTCGACCGAGAAGCTCGCGCGGGCCGTGTCGGCGACCTGCCAGACGACGATGGCGGCGATCTCGACCGGGTTGCCGTCGGCGTCGTTGACCTTGAGGACGTTGGTCTCGAAGTTGTTGACGCGCACGGAGACTCCGCGCTTGGAGGTGAGCGGCATCACCATCGTCAGGCCCGTGCGGCGAGCCGTCCCGACATACCGTCCGAAGAACTGGATGACCTTGGTCTGGCCGGGCTGGATGATGACGACGGCGCTGGCCACGACGGCGGCGAGGAGGATGACGACGGCGCCGCCGACGAAACGGCCGATGGGCGGCTGGCCTGTCTCGTTGGCCGCGAGGGCGCCGCTCACGATCAGCCAGACGCCGCCGACGAACAGCAGCAGCGACAGGGCCAGCGCCAGGAAACCGTCGACCGCGAAGGCCGGCCGCTCGCTGACGTCGACGCGCGTGCCCTGATGACCGACAGGCCGGGCCGAGGGTGGCGCGGCCTGCGGGTCGATGGTCTCGTCGTGCGTCTGCTGCGTGCTCATGGTCTCCCCCTGGGCGTTCGTCGTGTGACATCTTTTTGATATCACTTAAACCTGAGACGCGGCTAGGGAGCGGGGGGTTCCGGGCACGTTTCTTGACCCGGCTCCTGCTCGGACGTCGAGGCACGATGACGGCGTGACCCCGGACGAGCTGCGAGCGGTCGGACAGACCATGTCGAGGTCAAGGCCGACGACGCTCGGTCGACCGCCGAGCTGGTCCGCACCCCCGACGAACCCCCCTGCTGAGTCGTGTCGACTAGGGGGTCTCGCGGGAGTAGGCGGACGCCCGGGCGACCTGCTCGTCGCTCGGGCGCACCCCGGTGTAGAGCACGAACTGCTCGGCCGCCTGCAGGGCGATCACCTCGGCTCCGGTGATGACGCGCCGGTCCAGCTCACGCGCCAGACGGATCAGCGGGGTCTCGGCGGGGAAGGCCACCACGTCGAACACCGTCCGCGCTGCCTCCACGGCGGGCCGTGGCACCGGCAGCTCCTCGGCCTGGGGCCCGCCCGCCATACCGACGGGAGTCGCGTTGAGGATCAAGGCCGGTCGCAGGTCACCCAGTGAGTCCGCCCAGCGGTGGCCGTACTTCGCGGCGAGGGCGGGTCCGGTCCGCGAGTTCCGCGCCACGACATGGCCGTTGGTGAAGCCCGCGTCGGTCAGGGCGGCGACCGCGGCCTTCGCCATACCGCCGGATCCGAGGACGGCGAAGTCGTCCGTCGGCGAGACCCCGTGGGACGCAAGGAGATTGCGGATGGCGAGATAGTCGGTGTTGTAGGCGACGAGGTGGCCGTCGTCGTTGACGATGGTGTTGACCGACTCGATCGCTGCCGCGGACTCGGTCATCTGGTCGACCAGGGGTATGACGTCCTCCTTCCACGGCATGGAGATCGCGCAGCCGCGGATCCCGAGAGCGCGCACGCCACCGATCGCCGCCGTGATGTCCGAGGTCGTGAACGCCTTGTAGACGTAGTCCAGCCCGAGCTCGCGATAGAGGTAGTTGTGAAAACGCGTGCCGATGTTGGACGGTCGCGCCGACAGCGACAGGCACAGCTGCGTGTCCTTGGTGATCCGCTCGGTCACGAGGACGCTCCTGCCTGGTCGATGAGCCAGGCGTACTCGAACGCGGCCTCGCGCCAGGCGTGGTAGCGCCCGCTGACGCCGCCGTGCCCGGCGACCATCTCGGTCTTGAGCAGGATCGGACGCGTCGTGAGGTCGTTGGTCGCGAGCTCGCGCAACAGCGCCACCCACTTGGCGGGCTCGACGTAGTAGACCCGGCTGTCGTTGAGCGAGGTCGTCGCCAGGATCGCCGGGTAGGGGCGCGCCGCGACGTTGTCGTAGGGCGAGTAACCCTTCATGTAGGCGTAGACCTCGGGGTCGGCGAGGGGGTTGCCCCACTCCTCCCACTCCCCCACGGTCAGCGGCAGGCTCGGGTCGAGGATCGTCGTCAGCGCGTCGACGAAGGGCACCTGCGCGTGGATCGCCCGGAAGCGGTCCGGCGCGAGGTTGGCGACCGCCCCCATGAGCAGGCCCCCGGCCGAGCCGCCCTCGGCGACCAGCCGGTCCGGCGCCACCCACCCCGCATCGACGAGGTGCTCGGCGCACGCCACGAAGTCCGTGAAGGTGTTGCGCTTGTGCTGCATCCGGCCCTGGAGGTACCACTGGCGCCCCATCTCGCCGCCGCCGCGCACGTGCGCGAGCGCCCAGACGAAACCCCGGTCCAGCAGCGACAGCCGCGCCACGGAGAACCACGGGTCCATGCTCGCCTCGTAGGACCCGTAGCCGTAGACGAGCCCGGGGGCCGTGCCGTCGGCGACCACGTCCTTGCGGTGCACCACCGAGATCGGGATCCGCGTGCCGTCGGCCGCCCTCGCCCACTCCCGGTGCTGGACGTAGTCACCGAGGTCGACGCCACCGAGCACCGGGGTCTGGCGCAGCAGGGTGCGCTCCCCGGTCACGAGGTCGACGTCGTAGACGCTGCGCGGCGTCACGAGGGAGGTGAACCCGATCCGCAGCACGTGCGAGGCGTAGTCGGGGTTGTCCCCCACCCCGATCGTGCCGAGCTCCTCGTCCATGACCAGCGGCCGCATCGGTCCGAAGCCGCCGCCGTCCGGCCCGACCGTTCCCCCAGGGGCGTCCGTCCGGTCCATCACGGCGAGCGCGGTCAGGCCGTCCCGCCGCAGCGAGACGACCGCGTGCCGCTGGAACGCGTCGACCCCCACGACGCGCTCGCCCGGCGCGGCGGCATACAGGCTCTGCCAGTCCTCCGCCGAGGTGCTGCCGAGGGGCGCCTGGGCCAGCTCGAAGTCCTCGTGGGTGGCGTTGTGGGTGATCAGCAGGCGGTCCCCGGCGGGCTCGGCGTCGTACTCGACCCCCTCGCGGCGAGGAGCCACGCAGCGAGGCTCGCCGCAGGGGTCGTCGGCGGGCAGCAGCCAGGTTTCCGAGGTGTCCTTGGAGCCCGCAGCGATGATGATCCACGCGTCGTCCCGGCTGGACCCGACGCCCACCCAGAACCGCTCGTCGGTCTCCTCGTGCACCAGCACGTCCTGGTCGGCCGGGGTGCCGACCTCGTGGCGCCACACCTGGAACTGCCGCCAGGCGTCGTCGTTGCGGGCGTAGAACACGTGCCGCCCGTCGCGGGAGAAGGCCAGGCCGTAGCCGACCTTGTGGACGGCGTCGTCGACGACCTCGCCGACGGGCCCGGTGCGGGTGGGGTCGTCACCGACCCGGGTCACGACCAGGTCGTAGACCTCGTCACCGGTCAGGTCGACGGCGTAGGCGTAGAGCGTGCCGTTGTGGCTGATCTCGCTGGAGCCCACGCCGAAGAAGTCGGCGTCCGCCGCGAGCGCCTCGGCGTCGAGCAGGACCTGCTCCCCCGCCGGCGGCGCACCGTCGGTCAGCTCGGGCGGCAGCTCGCCGGGCCGCACCGGCACGCGGCACTCGCGGCCGTACTGCTCTCCGGCGCTGATCCGGGAGTAGTACCACCACCCGCGGTAGGCCGAGGGGACGCTGAGGTCGGTCTCCTGCGTGCGCGTGCGGATCTCGTCGTAGACCTGCTCGGTCAGCGGCGCCAGGTGCGCCGTCATGGCCTCGGTGTAGGCGTTCTCCGCCTCGAGGTGCGCGACGACCTCGGGCGAGCCCTTGTCCCGCAGCCACTCGTAGGGGTCGACGACGCGGTCCCCGTGGTGCTCACGAATCGTCTCGACGCGACGCGCCACGGGAGGCTGGGGTGATGGGTTGGTCACCCGGGCACGGTAGCCGATATGAAGGAGGCATGACCGTACCCTCGCTGACCGTCCACCCCACGCTGCTCCACGAGGTCGTGAGCACGATCGTCCAGGCGTCCGGCAGCGACGCCCGCGAGGCGGGGCTCGTCGCCGACCACCTGGTCGCGGCCAACCTCGCCGGGCACGACTCGCACGGCGTCGGCATGGTCCCGAACTATCTGGAGGCGCTGGCGGTCGGCGAGCTGCACCCGGGCGTCGGTGCGACCGTCGTCAAGGACGCCGGCGCGGTCCTGACGATCGACGGTGGCCAGGGCTATGGCCAGGTCGTGGCCCACGAGGCGATGGAGCTCGCCATCGCTCGGGCGCGCGAGCTGGGCGTCTGCGTCACCGCCGTGCGCGGCTCGCACCACGTCGGTCGGATCGGCCACTGGGCCGAGCAGTGCGCCCGCGCCGGCCTCGTCTCGATCCACCTGGCCAGCGTGGTCGGCGAGAGGTATGTCGCCCCCTTCGGGGGAACGGACGGCCGCTTCGGCACGAACCCCGTGTGCCTGTGCGTCCCGCGCGAGGGCCAGGACCCCGTGCTGCTGGACATGGCCACGTCGACGGTCGCGCTGGGCAAGACCCGCGTCGCCCACAACGCCGGTCTCCCCCTCGAGCCGGGTCGGGCCCTCGACGCGGAGGGCCGCCCCACGACCGACCCGGGCGTGATGTGGACCGAGCCCCACGGAGCGCTGACGGCGTTCGGGCTGCACAAGGGGTCGGGGCTCGCGGTCATGGCCGAGCTGTTCGCCGGCGCCGTGAGCGGGGGCCTCACCACACATGCCGCCACGACGACGCACGAGGCCGCCATCGTCAACAACCTCCTGTCGATCGTCCTGTCCCCCGAGGCCTTCGAGGGCAGCGCGATGGCCGAGCAGACCGACCTGTTCCTGGAGTCCGTGGCCGCCTCCCGCCCCGCGGTCCCCGGCGAGCCGGTGCTGCTGCCGGGGCAGCCCGAGGTCGCGGCCCGGGAGGCCCGTCGCGACGGGGTCCCGGTCGACGCGACGACGTGGGCCCAGATCCTCGACGGTGCCCGCGCGGTGGGCGTGCCGGCCGACGTGATCGAGGGCTGGCCCACCGCCTGACCCCACGGTGCAGGATGGGTGGCATGACCCACACCCCCGTCCCCGAGCTGACCGACGGCGTGGTGCTCCTGCGGGCGCACACCGACGCCGACGTCCCGGCGATCGTCGAGCAGTGCACGGACCCCGCGAGCCTGCGGTGGACGACCGTCCCGCGCCCCTACGACGCGGGTGCGGCGCAGGCCTTCCTGGCCATGACCCGTCAGGAGTGGGCTCTCCCCGACCGGGGACGCTGGTGGGCCATAGAGTGGCTCGACCACCCCGACGGCGCACCGGATTTCGCCGGGACTATCGACCTGCGACCCCGGGGCGGTGGCAGCGCAGAGGTGGGCTTCGGGCTCCACCCGCAGGCCCGCGGCCACGGCCTGACGGCGCGCGCGCTGCGCCTCGTCTGCCGGTGGTGGTGGGAGCAGGGCGGGGAGCGCGTGACCTGGATGGCGATGGCCGGCCACCTCGCCTCGTGGCGGGTCGCCTGGTCGTGCGGGTTCGCACGGCACGCGACCCTCCCGGGCTATCTCCCCCACCCGGACGGCTTGGCGGACGCATGGGTGGCGAGCGTCGGGCGGGAGGACGACCTGGACCGGCCGGCGTCCCTGTGGCTCGACCCCGTGACGCGCGAGTCGAGCGACGTGCGCCTGCGCGCCTGGCGCGACGACGACGGGGCGAGCTGCGAGCCGGGCGACTCCCCGACCCACTTCATGCCGCCGGGGGCCGAGCCAACACCGTCGACCTTCGAGGCGTGGGTGCTGCGCCGGCGGGTCCGGATGTCGCTGGGGCAGAGCGTGCACTGGTGCATCGCCGACACCGCCGGCGACCGCGCACGCGGCGACCTGTGCCTCATCCTCGAGGGGCAGCAGCCGGGGACCGCCGAGATCGGCTACGTGCTGTTCCCGTCGGCGCGAGGGCGCGGGCTGGCCTCGGGCGCCGTGCGCCTCGCGATCGAGCACGCCTGGGCGGACGCGGCGGACGGCGGACTGGGCCTGCGGCGCCTCCTCGCCTCCACCGTCGCCGACAACGACGCCAGCGCGCGCGTGCTGCAGCGCGCGGGGTTCGCCGAGTGGGGCCACGAGCCGGAGTTCTGCGCCCGCGACGACGGGTCGTACGACGACATGCGGCACTGGGTCCTGCTGCGCGACGCCTGACCCCCGCCGTCAGCGCGCCACGGCGCGCCGCACCCAGGCGAGCAGGCCCTCGCCGACGAGGTCGGTGGTGGCGGCCAGGTCGTCCGGCGCCCACCACCGTGCCTCGTCGATGGTGGCCTGCTCGACCGCGTCCTGCCCGGACAGGTCCACGTCGGTGGAGCGGACGCGGACGGCGCAGATGACCTGCCGCTGGTCGAAGGTCACGCTCCCCCAGGAGAACTCGATCGCTTGCTCCCCCAGCACGACGACGTCGCCGGGCGCCGCGACCAGCCGACCTCCTCCCGCAGCTCCCGCAGCGCGGCCGTCACCGGGTCCTCGCCCGGGTCGATCTCGCCGCCCAGGCTGAACCACAGCGGGTGCTGCCGGTCGTCCGGGTCGACCCCGTGCAGCAGCAGCACGCGGCCCGAGGGGTCGACGGGCAGGACCCGAGCCGTATGCCGGGTGCGCCGCGGGGTCGCCGTCTCGGGTCGGGTCACCGGCAGCGGGGCCAGCCTCTCGAGCCGCCCCGGCTCGCAGCCCGCCGCCACGAGGACGTCGCGGATCACCTCGCCCTTGGCCCGCGTGCAGTCGTCGTGGTCCGCGTCGTCGGCGTGCGCCTGCGCGGCAGCCGTCTTGACCGCGGCGTAGCGCTCGCGATGCTGGGTGGACTCGCGCAGTAGATCGCGGAAGCGGATCGGGTAGTCGTGCCACGGCGTCCCGGCCCGCCGGACGTACAGGATGACCGGCGCCGCGGGGTCCGGGCGGTAGAAGAGGCGCTTGCGATAGTCCTCCTCGGCGCACGCAGCCGGGAGCATCTCGAGGTCCCGGTCGACGCCGGGCGAGTCGGGCCGAGACCCCACCGCGGGCAGGTAGCCGCACCGCAGGAGCGCCTCGTCGAACGCGCCGCCGGCAGCAGGGATCTCGTCGACGCCGACCTGCAGGTCGACGAACGCCTTGGCGAGCAGCCCCGGCACCGCCGTGGACCCGATGTGCTCGTAGCCGAAGCCACCCAAGCCACCCGAGCCACCGCGATCGACGCCCGCCTCGCCGAGCGCCCGCGCCAGGCGGGACAGCTGACGGTGCGCGACGACGCCCCAGCGCTGGTCATGCTCGACGAGCCGCGCCGGCGCGGGTGACGGCCCGTGAGCCCGGCCAGGCGGCGGGCGAGCGGCTCGATCCGCTCGCCCCAGAGCCGGTCGACCAGCGCGTCCCGCGTCACGCCGTGACCCCAGCTGAGCATGACGTCGCTGCCCGCGAGCGGCGCCCCCGGCGCGGCCAGCACCAACGGCGCCACCCCGGCGGCCTCGACCACGCAGACCGTGACGAGTCCGGGCGACAGCGCTGCGGCGTCCAGCGCACGCAACCGGTCCGCCACGAGGTTTGCGTCGGTGCCGGAGACGACCTCGACCGTCGGCACGGTCACCGTCAGCCGTTGGCCAGGCAGGCCGGCCCCAGCAGCGCCTTGAGGTCACCGAACAGCGCCGACGTCGCGTCCACACGGAAGTTGTCCTCCAGCCGCATCAGCACGGACCGCCCCGGCTGGGTGAGCTTGACGTGCACCTCGGTCGTGCCCGGGTGGTTGAGCAGGACGTCCTTGAGCGCCTCGGCCATGCCGTTGGTCGCCCGGGTCATCGGCAGGTTGAGCACCACCGGCCCGCGCGGCCCCTCGTGCAGGTCAGGGAGCGTCAGGTCCTGCGCATAGATGGAGGTCGACTCGTCCCGCTTGTTGACCCGCCCGCGCACGACCACGACGGTGTCCGGCGACAGCATCGTGGCGACGGTCATGTAGGTCGACGGGAAGAACAGGCACTCCACGGCGCCGTCGAGGTCCTCGACCGTGGCGATGGCCCACAGGTCGCCCTTCTTGGTGCGCTTGAGCTGCAGGCCGGTGATCAGACCCGCGATCGTCACGGTCGCCCCGTCCGGCTTGCCGTCCTCGCCGTTCAGCGACGCGATGGACGTGTCCGCCGCCTGGTGCAGGATGTGCTCGATCCCGAAGAGCGGGTGGTCGGAGACGTAGAGCCCGAGCATCTCGCGCTCGTACTGCAGCGTCACCTGCTTGTCCCACGAGTGCGTCGGGACCGGCGGCATGCCAGCGAACGAGTCCGAGCCATCGGCCGAAGCGTCGCCCTCGCCGCCGAACCCAGGGAGTGAGTCCTGCCCCTGGTCAAGCTTCTTCTTGACGTCCACCAGGGCCTCGACATACGGCTCGTGCACCTCGGCGAGGCCGCGGCGGGACTCCCCGAGGGAGTCGAACGCACCGGCCTTGACCAGGGACTCGATGGTGCGCTTGTTGCACACGACCGCCGGCACCTTGTGCAGGAAGTCCTTGAACGAGGTGAAGGCGCCCTTGTCCTCGCGGGCCTTGATGATCTCGACCACGACGTTGGCGCCGACGTTGCGGACCGCCTCCAGGCCGAAGCGGATGTCCTCGCCGACGGCGGCGAAGTAGCCGATGGAGTCGTTGACGTCGGGCGGCAGCACCTTGATGCCCATGTGCCGGCACTCGTTGAGGTAGAGCGCGGACTTGTCCTTGTCGTCGCGCACGCTGGTGAGCAGCGCCGCCATGTACTCGGCGCGGTAGTTGGCCTTGAGGTAGCCCGTCCAGTAGGACACGACGCCGTAGGCCGCGGTGTGGGCCTTGTTGAACGCGTAGTCGGAGAACGGGAGCAGGATGCTCCACAGCTTGGCGACCGCGTCCTTGGAGAAGCCGTTGTCGAGCATGCCCTGCTCGAAGTTGGCGAACTCGGCGTCCAGCACCTCCTTCTTCTTCTTGCCCATGGCGCGGCGCAGCAGGTCGGCGTTGCCGAGCGTGTAGCCGGCGAGCTTCTGCGCGATCTCCATGACCTGCTCCTGATAGATGATCAGGCCGTAGGTCATGGACAGGATGGGCTCGAGCGCCTCGGTCAGCTCGGGGTGGATGTAGTCCACCTCCTGCTTGCCGTTCTTGCGCAGCGCGAAGTTGGTGTGCGCGTTGGCGCCCATCGGGCCGGGGCGGTAGAGCGCGAGGGCGGCGGAGATGTCCTCGAAGTTGTCGGGCTGCATGAGCCGCAGCAGCGAGCGCATGCCGCCGCCGTCGAGCTGGAAGACGCCGAGGGTGTCGCCGCGGGCCAGCAGGTCATAGGTCGCCGGGTCGGTCATGTCCTTGGACAGGCCGTCCAGGTCGATGGTCTCGCCGCGGTTCATCTCGACGTTCTTGATGGCGTCGTCGAGGATCGTCAGGTTGCGCAGGCCGAGGAAGTCCATCTTGACCAGGCCGAGCGTCTCGCAGCTCGGGTAGTCGAACTGCGTGATGATCTGCCCGTCCGCCTCGCGGCGCATGATGGGGATCAGGTCGATCAGCGGCTCGCTGGACATGATGACGCCGGCGGCGTGCACGCCCCACTGGCGCTTCAGCCCCTCGAGGCCGCGCGCGGTGGCGACGACCTCCTGGGCCACGGGGTCGGAGTCGTGCATCGCGCGGAAGTCCGCGGCCTCGGCATACCGCTTGTGCGCGGGGTCGAAGATCCCCGACAGCGGGATGCCCTTGCCCATGACGTCCGGCGGCATGGCCTTGGTGAGCTTCTCGCCGACGGCGAAGGGGTGGCCGAGCACGCGTCCGGCGTCCTTGACGGCCTGCTTGGCCTTGATCGTGCCGTAGGTGACGATCTGGGCGACGCGCTCCTCGCCGTACTTCTCCGTGACGTACTTGATGACCTCGCCGCGGCGGCGCTCGTCGAAATCCACGTCGAAGTCGGGCATCGACTGGCGCTCGGGGTTGAGGAAGCGCTCGAAGATCAGACCGTGCGGCACCGGGTCGAGGTCGGTGATGCGCATGGCATAGGCGCACATCGAGCCGGCACCGGAGCCACGGCCCGGTCCCACCCGGATGCCGTTCTCCTTGGCCCAGTTGATGAAGTCGGCGACGACGAGGAAGTAGCCGGGGTAGCCCTTGCCGACGATGACCTCGGTCTCGAAGGCCGCCTGCTTGCGGGCGTAGTCCGGGATGCCCTCGGGGAAGCGGGCGTGCAGGCCGCGCTCGACCTCCTTGACGAACCAGCTGGTCTCGTCCTCGCCGTCGGGGCAGGGGAAGCGGGGCATGTACTGCCCCTCGCCCTCGCTGAACGAGATGTCGCACATGTCGGCGATGAGCAGGGTGTTGTCGCAGGCCTCGGGCAGCTCGCGCCACAGGTGGCGCATCTCCTCGGGGCTCTTGAGGTAGAAGTCGTCGGCGTCGAACTTGAACCGGTTGGGGTCCATCAGCGTCGAGCCGGACTGCACGCACAGCAGGGCGGCGTGGGCCTTGGCGTCCGCGGCGTCGGTGTAGTGCAGGTCGTTGGTGGCGACCAGCGGCAGGTCGAGCTCCTTGGCCAGGCGCAGCAGGTCCTTGTGGACGCGGCGCTCGATGTCCAGGCCGTGGTCCATCAGCTCGCAGAAGAAGTTCTCGGCGCCGAAGATGTCGCGGTAGTCGCTGGCCGCCTGGCGGGCCTCGGCGTACTGCCCGAGGCGCAGCCGGGTCTGGACCTCGCCCGAGGGGCAGCCGGTCGTGGCGATCAGGCCCTTGCCGTAGGTCTGGAGCAGCTCGCGGTCCATGCGCGGCTTGAAGTAGTAGCCCTCGAGGCTGGCCAGCGAGCACAGCCGGAAGAGGTTGTGCATGCCCTCGTTGTTGCGCGCCCACATCGTCATGTGGGTGTAGGCGCCCGAGCCCGAGACGTCGTCGCGACCGCCGTCGCCGAACCTCACCCGGGTCTTGTCGGTGCGGTGGGTCCCCGGTGTGAGGTAGGCCTCGATCCCGACGATCGGCTTGACCCCGTGCCGGGTCGACTTCTTCCAGAACTCGTAGGCCCCGAAGATGAAGCCGTGGTCGGTGGTCGCGACCGCCGGCATCCCCATCTCGGCGGACCGGGCGAAGAGGTCGTCGATGCGGGCGGCACCGTCGAGCATGGAGTACTCGGTGTGGTTGTGCAGGTGCACGAAGGACTTGCTGGAGGCTGCTGGCGAGGACATCGGCGGCAGTCTATGCCCGCGGTCCGACAGACCCCTCCCGGACATCCCGTATGCCGTCCCGCCGCCTCGACGGGCCGCCGTCAGGCGTCTCGGTCAGCTCTCGCGGAGCAGGTCCAGCGACCGCTGCAGGTCGGCCGGGTAGGGGCTCTGGTAGGTGACCCACTCGCCGCTGCCGGGGTGGGTGAAGCCCAGCTCGCGGGCGTGCAGCCACTGCCGGTCCAGGCCGACGCGCCGGGCCAGGACCGGGTCGGAGCCGTAGAGGGGGTCGCCGACGCAGGGGTGGTGCAGGGCGCTGAAGTGGACGCGGATCTGGTGCGTGCGTCCGGTCTCGAGGTGGATCTCGAGCAGCGACGCGTGGCGGAAGGCCTCGAGCACCTCGTAGTGGGTCACCGAGTGGCGGCCCTCCTGGCGGACCGCGAACTTCCAGTCGTGGTTGGGGTGCCGGCCGATGGGCGCCTCGATGGTGCCGACCATGGGGTCCGGCAGGCCCTGCACGACCGCGTGGTAGGTCTTGGAGACCGTCCGGTCGCGGAAGGCCTGCTTGAGCACGGTGTAGGCCCGCTCGGACTTGGCCACCACCATCAGGCCGGTGGTGCCCACGTCGAGGCGCTGCACGATGCCCTGGCGCTCGGCCGCGCCCGACGTCGAGATGCGGTAGCCCTCGGCGGCGAGCCCGGACACGACGTCCGGACCGTCCCAGCCGACGCTCGGGTGCGCGGCGCAGCCGGCGGGCTTGTCCACGACGACGATCTCGGTGTCGTCGTGGATGATCGCGAGGCCCGGGACCTCGCGCGGCACGACGGCCGGCGCGTCCTCGGACACCGGGTCGGGGAGGGTGGCCTCGAGCCAGGCCCCGGCGGTGACCCGGTCGGACTTGCCCGCGGCGCGGCCGTCGAGCTGGATGTGGCCGTCCGCGGCGAGCTCGGCCGCCTTGGTGCGGGACACCCCGAAGAGGCGGGAGACGGCGGCGTCGACGCGCTCGCCCTCGAGGCCGTCGGGGACGGGCAGCATCCGGACGTCAGGCATGGGTGTCCTCCTCGGACGGGGCGTGGTCGGTGGCCCGGGTGCCGTCGTAGGAGATCCCGAGGAAGGACAGCAGCGCGACGAGGATCGCTGCGGCGACGATCGCGATGTCCGCGACGTTGCCGATGAAGAACCCGTTGTAGTCGAGGAAGTCCACGACGTGGCCCTGGCCGAAGGACGGGGGCCGGAACAGCCGGTCGTAGAGGTTGCCGAGCAGGCCGCCCAGCACCAGGCCCCCCGCGACGGCCCACGGCACGCTGACGATGCGGCGGGCGTGCCAGGCGACCAGCACCCCGATGACCACCGCGACGATGGTCAGCAGCCAGGTCGTCCCGGCGCCGAGCGAGAACGCCGCGCCGGAGTTGAAGATGAGGTTGAGCCGCAGGAACGACCCCAGCAGGTCGCGCGGCGCGCCCGGCACGAGCGCGCCCAGCGCCCAGACCTTGCTCGCCTGGTCGGCGGCGAAGGTCAGGACGGCCAGCAGGACGAGCAGGGGCCAGACACGACGCCGCGACGCGCGGGTCGCCCCGGCGTCGCGTGCGTCGTCGTCGATGGGTGAGGTCACCGCTTCTGCGCGGACTTGCACGCCACGCACAGCGTGGCGCGCGGGAAGGCCTGGACCCTCAGCTTGGGGATGACCCCGCCGCAGCTCTCGCACACGCCCTGCAGGTCCGCGTCCACGCGCTCGAGCGCGTGCTGGTACTGCGCGAGGACGTCGCGCGTGTTGGCCGCCATGGCGGCCTCGTGCTCACGCTCGATCGCCTTGGACCCCACGTCGGCCTGGTCGTCACCCACGATGTCCTGGGTGTCCTGCACCAGGTCCACCAGGTCGGTCTGGGCCTCGGCGAGCTCCCGCGTCAGCCGGTCGATCTCACCCTGCAGGGTCTCGCGCAGCTCCGCCACCTCGGCCGTCGACCAGGTGGCGTCGTCAGCGGTGCCCTTGGTCGAGGTCGCGGTCGTCGACTGCCCTCCGGACTTGCCAGCCATGATGCCCTCACTTGCTCGTGGTGACGTCGACGCCCCCCGGCGCCGACCGACTCGTCACGCCAACGGCGTGCGAGGTCTGCACAGGGTAGCCGTTCGACCCCCTGTGCGACAGACGTGCCTCGTTGTCTCAGTGCTGCTGCGGAGGCTGCTGCTGCTCCGGAGCGAGGCGGGCCTGCTCCACCTCCTGCAGCTGAGTCGTGAGGAAGGCCTTGATGCTGTCGCGGTAAGAGACCTCGTAGGCCCGCAGGGAGGCGACCGCCTGCTCGAGCGTGGCCTTCTCGGAGACCAGGGTCGCGAGGATGCTCTCCCGCTGCTTGGTCGCCTCGCCGATCATCGTCTCGTGCTGCGTGGTGCCGTCCGCGATGAGCTTCTTGTGGCGCTCCTGGCCCTCGGCGACGAGCTCGTCGTGCCGGCGCTGCGCCGTCGTGACGAGCTCCTCGCGCTTGCGGGTGCCCTCGCCGATCAGCGTCTCGCGCTGCTGGCGCGCCTCGGTCAGGAGCCGCTCGTGCTCCGCCTTGCCCTTGGCGACGTGCTCGTCGTGCAGTCGCTGGGCCAGGGCGATCAGGCCCGCAGCCTCGTCGGCGTCGCCGGACTTCTCCGGAGCCTTCGTCTGCTGGGCCTGCTGGGCGGCCGACCGGGCCTTGGTCAGCTCGGTGCGGGTCGACTCGAGGTCCTTCTCGACGGCCTGGAGCCGCTGGCGCAGCTGGGTGACCTCGGTGCGGGCCGCGGCGCTGGTCGCTCCACCACCCGTGGCGGACTGGCGGGTCGCCTCGTCGGCGCGCTTGTTGGCGGCGGCCACCTCGGCCCGGAGCTTGTCCAGCTCGGCGGAGGGCGCCGCGGCGGCCCGGCCCTTGGCCGGCACCGGGGTCTGGCCCTTGCTGCGAGCCGTCTCCTCGTACTTGCGCTTGTAGTCGTCGCGCTCGGCGATCAGGTCACGCAGCTCGCTGACCACCTCGTCGAGGAAGTCGTCGACCTCGCGCTCGTCGTAGCCCCGTCGGAACTGGGTCGCCCCAAAACTCTTCTTGAGCACGTCATCAGGCGTGAGCGCCATGTGTCCACCTCTTCGTTCGTCGTGCGGTCGGGCCCGGAACCACCAAGGTCCCCGGGGCCATTCGTCGGAAAACCTACACCCTGGCCACGACCTGCATGAGGACGATCACGATGAGGAACAGCACCATGAAGGCCAGGTCGAGGGCGATGCCTCCCAGCCGCAGGGGCGGGATCACGCGGCGCAGTGCCCGCAGTGGCGGGTCCGTGAGCGAGTACACGCCCTCGACCAGGACGAGCACCACCCCGCGGGGTCGCCAGTCGCGCGCCAGCATCACGACATAGCTGAGGACCAGCCGGGCCATCAGCACCAGCCAGTAGAGCCACAGGAGGTTCAGCAGCAGGCCACGGATGCTCATGTCTACGGAGGTCCTTTGCCACCGACCCGGGTGTCCGGGGCGGTCGTCGTCGGGTGCGGGTCGCCGTCCAGCACAACGGCGCAGGACCCCGTGGCGTTCCCGGGGGCCTGCGCCTTCGCCCGGCTGGGGCCGGGCGGTACGGGTGGCTCAGCTCTGGTTGAAGAAGCCGCGCGTCGACTGCGGCGCCTCGGACTCCTCGGAGGAGACCTCGACGTGCTGCGGGGTGAGCAGGAAGACCTTGCTCGTGACCCGCTCGATGGCTCCGTTGAGACCGAAGACCAGGCCGGCGGCGAAGTCGACGAGGCGCTTGGCGTCGTCGTCGGCCATGTCACCGAGGTTCATGATGACCGGCGTGCCCTCGCGGAAGGACTCGCCGATGGTCTTGGCCTCGTTGTAGGTGCGGGGGTGGATCGTCGTGATGCGGTTCATCGGGCCGACCTCCGGGTCGCGGACGACGCGCGCCACGGGGGTGCGCTGGGGCAGGTGGGCGACGGAGGCACGGTGCTCCTCGCGGACCGCCGTCGCGCCCGCACGGTCGTCGGACCGGGCCTCGACGAGGTGCGGCTCCCGGCGGGCCGGCTCGGGCTTGTGCGCCTCGGCCGGGCGCGAGTCGCGGGCCCCAGCCTCCTGGCGGTCGTAGGTGTCGTAGTCGTCGTCCTCGGCCAGTCCGAGGTACACCATGGTCTTGCGCAGCGCCCCAGCCATCGCGCATCTCCTGCTCAGTCGTCGGTCACGTCGTGCCGAACGCTACCGGGGCGCCGGGCGGGGCCCGAGGATTGCCGACCCGACACGCAGGTGTGTCGCTCCGTGGGCGACGGCCTGCTCGAGGTCGCCGCTCATCCCGGCGGACACCAGGGTCGCACGATGATGAGCGGACCGCACCTCGTCGGCGACGCGGGCCAGGGCGGCGAAGGCCCGCTCCGGGTCTCCGTCGCGAGGTGCGACCGCCATCACGCCACGCAGCTCGAGGTGCTCCGCCCGGCCGACCTCGTCGGCGAGGGCCGGTATGCCGTCCGCCGGTGCCCCGCCGCGGGACCCCGAGGCGCGGTGGCCGCCGTCGGCGTGGCCCTGCTCGTCGGCCTCCCCTGGCGCGTCCAGATCCACCTGCAGCAGCACGTCCAGGTCGCGCCCGGCCTGCTCGGCTCCCCGGTCGAGGGCCGCGACGAGACGGGCCCGGTCGACGGTGTGGACGACGTCGGCCCAGGCGGCCACCTGACGGGCCTTGTTGGTCTGCAGCTGACCGACGAAGTGCACGGTGAGGGCGGCACGCTCGTCAGCGGTCAGCCTCTCCAGCTTGGCGGAGGCCTCCTGCGCCTTGTTCTCCGCGACGTCTGTCACGCCCAGCGCGAGCAGGCGGCGGACGTCCTCGACGGGGAAGAACTTCGTGACGACCACGAGCTGCACGTCGCCCCGGTCACGGCCGGACGCGGAGCAGGCGGCGACGATCCGCTCCTCGACGCGGGCAAGGGCGTCGCGGAGCTCGACCGAGCGTGCGTCCGTCATCAGGCCACCTCGCGTCGCAGCACGACTCCCCCGAACCGTCCGGTCGTGCCGGAGCGGCGGTAGGAGTAGTAGCGGGCGTCCTCGTAGGTGCAGCCGGGAACCCACGTCACGGCGACCCCCAGCCCGGCGAGCTGGGTCACGACGCCGGTGGCCACGTCGATCGATGGGGTCCCGGCCCAGGTGCGGGCCAGCACCTCCGGGACGACCCTCGCGGCCGCCTGCTGCATCTCGGCGGGCACCTCGTAGCAGCGACCGCAGACCGACGGGCCCACCACCGCGCTGATGGTGCGCGCCCCGAGGTCGCGCATCGCGGCCACCGTCGCGGGCACCACACCGGCCAGCATCCCGGGACGTCCGGCGTGGGCGGCCCCCACGACACCCGCCACCGGATCGGCGAGCAGCACCGGCGTGCAGTCGGCCACGAGCACGGCCAGGGCCAGTCCAGCCCGGGAGGTCACCATCGCGTCGGCCTCACCGGCCGACCCGTGGCAGGGTCCGTCGACCTGGACGACCTCGGCGCCGTGCACCTGGTCGACGAGGACCAGCGCCTCCGGAGCGACCCCAGCCGCCTCGGCGACCCGGCGCCGGTTGGACCTCACGGCGGTGGGGTCGTCGCCGACGTGGCTGCCGAGGTTGAGGCCTCCGGCGGCGTCGCGGCCGGCGGTGTACGGCGCGTCGCTCACGCCGTCATGGGCGTCGGTGAAGGCCCGCCACACGGGCCCGTCCTGCTGCTGGTGGGCGAACACCCCACGAGGGTAGCGGCACGCGAGGCCCCCGCCGGGTCGGCGGGGGCCTCACGTGGATCGGGGCGCCGGCTCCGTGAGGAGGCTCACGGGCCGAGTCCCTCCCTACTTCAGGAAGTCCGGGACGTCCAGGTCGGCGGCGTCGTCGTAGGTCACCTGGCGCGGGGGGCGCTGCTGGGGCTGCTGCTCGCCCTGCTGCTGCTCGGCCGGGCGGACCTGCCCGGGCGTGCCCTGCTGCGGCTGCTGCTGGGGCTGTCCCTGCTGCTGGACCGGCTGGGCCTGCTGCTGCGAGGGCTGACCCTGCTGCTGGGACTGCTGGGGCTGCTGGGGCTGCTGGGGCTGCTGACCCTGGGCCCGCTGCGGCTGCTGCGGCGCCGGACGCTGCTGCACCGGCTGCTGCACGGGACGCTGCTGCTGGACCGGCTGCGGGGCCGGACGCTGCTGGGTCTGCTGCTGCGCGGGCTGCTGCGCGGGGCGCTGGGCCGGCTCCTCGCGGCGGGGCTGGGGGTCGCCGCCGTCGAAGCCGGCGGCGATGACGGTCACGCGGACCTCGTCGCCGAGGGCGTCGTCGATGACGGATCCGAAGATGATGTTGGCCTCGGGGTGCGCGGCCTCCTGCACGAGGCGAGCCGCCTCGTTGATCTCGAACAGGCCGAGGTCCGAGCCGCCCTGGATGGACAGCAGGACGCCGTAGGCGCCGTCGATGCTGGCCTCGAGCAGCGGCGAGGAGATCGCGAGCTCGGCCGCCTGGACGGCGCGGTCCTCGCCACGGGCCGAGCCGATGCCCATGAGCGCCGACCCGGCGCCCTGCATGACGGACTTGACGTCGGCGAAGTCGAGGTTGATCAGGCCCGGCGTCGTGATGAGGTCGGTGATGCCCTGGACACCCGACAGCAGCACCTGGTCGGCGCTGCGGAAGGCGTCGAGCATGGAGACGTTGCGGTCGCTGATCGACAGCAGGCGGTCGTTGGGGATGACGATGAGGGTGTCGACCTCCTCGCGGAGGTTGCCGATGCCGGACTCGGCCTGGTTGGCGCGGCGACGGCCCTCGAAGGTGAACGGACGGGTCACGACGCCGATGGTGAGCGCACCGAGGTTGCGGGCGATCTTGGCGACGACGGGCGCGCCACCGGTGCCGGTGCCGCCGCCCTCGCCTGCGGTGACGAAGACCATGTCGGCGCCCTGGATGACCTCCTCGATCTCCTGGGCGTGGTCCTCGGCGGCCTTCTTGCCGACCTCGGGGTCCGCCCCGGCACCCAGCCCGCGGGTCAGCTCGCGCCCCACGTCGAGCTTGACGTCCGCGTCGCTCATCAGGAGGGCCTGCGCGTCGGTGTTGATCGCGATGAACTCGACCCCCTTGAGGCCGACCTCGATCATGCGGTTGATCGCGTTGACACCGCCGCCGCCGATGCCGACGACCTTGATGACGGCCAGGTAGTTCTGTGGTGCTGCCACGGTGGGGCCTCTCCTGCTGGGGGCAACCAACCCTTAACCCTAAAGGTTGAGTGCAAGGTTATGGTTCTGTTATAGAGCGTCGAGAGAAAGGTACGTCCTGTCCGTCGCACGGAGCAACCTTCGACCAGGCGTGTTGCCACCCGCATGGCCCAGCGATGGCCCAGCGATCGCGTCAGGTCGTGGCAGGCGCGTGCGGAGCGCTGACGTTGACCGTGGCAGGAGCGCCCTTCAGCAGGGTCGACAGCACCTTGACCTTCAGCTGAGGTTCAGTGCTGTCCCCCCACAGCACCTTGGTCTTGCCGGCCTGGAAGGTCACCATGCTGGGGCCCTCGACCCGCACGGCCGACACGGTCGAGCGCAGCTCCGGCGGCAGGGCCGACAGGACCGAGATGGCCGTCTTGAGACCCTCGGGGGTGGCTGCGCCCTGGCTGGTCACGACCGGCACATCCTTGGGCGCCTCGGGAGCGGTGAGGTAGGCGACGCCCTGGCCGTCGACCAGCTGGACGTCACCCCCTCGGTCGAGGGCGAGGACCGGACGTCGAGGCTCCACGCGCACCAGGACGGTGCTCGGCCACCGCCGGGCCACGTCGACCGAGGCGTAGAGGGGCGAGCGCGTCACCCGCTGCCCCGGGCCCTCGAGGTCGACCCGGGCGAGGGGGACCCCGAGGGGCACGTCGGCGGCGCGGCGGACGGCCTCGGCCTGCGACCCCTGCACGCCCTCGACCACGACGGAGCGCACGGCCAGCACCGAGCTGAACCACACGACGTAGACGAGGCCGGCCACCAGTACCGCGGCGAGGAGGGTGAGCAGGATCGGACGCCAGCGCAGACGCCGGGCACTGCGAGCCCGGTCCTCGAACCGGGCTCGCGACGACCCACCCTCGCCGCGGCCGCCGGGACGACGGATCCTCACCGGCGGACGCCCTCCTCCACGGCTGCGAGGATCTGCGGACCCAGCTGCGTCACGTCGCCCGCGCCGACCGTCAGGACGAGGTCACCGGCCCGCGCGAGTCCCGCGGCCAGCGGGGCCGCCTCGGGCCACCCGGCGACGTAGTGCACCTCGCAGGAGGGGCCACCGTCGCGGGCCGCCAGGTCCCGGACCGCGTCGGCGACCAGGGCTCCGGAGACCCCGTCGACGGGGTCCTCGCGCGCGGCGTAGACGTCCATGACGACGACGACGTCCGCCGGGCGTAGCCCCGCGGCGAGCTCGACCGCGAAGTCCTGGGTCCGGGAGTACAGGTGCGGCTGGAAGACCACGACGAGCCGCGCGGGTCGCTGCACGAGCCCCGCGGCGGTGCCGACGACGGCAGCGACCTTGCCGGGGTTGTGCGCGTAGTCGTCGACCACGGTGACGCCGCCGATCTCTCCCTTGAGCTCGAACCGGCGCCGCGTGCCGGTGTAGGCCCCGAGACCGGTGGCCGCGCGGTCCGCCCCGACCCCGAGGCCGTGGTGGGCGGCGGCATACGCGGCCGTGGCGTTGAGGACGTTGTGCGCGCCCGGTATGGCGATCGCCAGCCGCACCTCCTCGTCGCCGTCGAGGACGCGGGCCACGGTGCGGAAGCCGTCCACCTCGTGCCCGAGCACCCGCACGTCGGCCGACACGTCCGTGCCGTAGGTGAGGACGCGCACCCCGCTGTCGGAGGCGCGACGGGCGAGCGCCGCCGACCCGGCGTCGTCGGCGCAGGCCACGAGCAGCCCGCCCGGGCGGATGCTGCGGGCGAAGTCGAGGTAGGCGTCCTGGACGGCCTCGAAGGTGCCGTAGTGGTCGAGGTGGTCGGGCTGCACGTTGGTGACGATCGCGACCTCGGGGTGGTAGACGAGGAAGGAGCCGTCCGACTCGTCGGCCTCGATCACGAAGGCCTCTCCCCCGCCGGCGTGCGCGTTGGTGCCGAGCCCGGCCAGCTCGCCCCCGATGGCGAAGGACGGGTCGGCGCCCGCGTCGATCAGCAGCGCGGTGAGCATGGACGTCGTCGTCGTCTTGCCGTTGGCACCGGCCACGGCCACCACCCGACGGGCGTCGGCGGCGCTGGCCAGCGCCTGCGACCGGTGCAGGACGCGCTTGCCCAGCCCACGGGCGCGGGCCAGCTCGGGATCGGTCTCTCGGGTCGCCGAGGACACGACGACGGTGTCGACCTGGTCCACGGACTCGGGCCGGGCACCCACGTGCACGTCGGCGCCCGCCTGGCGCAGCGCGTCCAGCACCGGCAGGTCCTTGGGGTCGGACCCGCTCACCGGCACGTCACGGCCGAGGAGCACCCGAGCCACGGCCGACATGCCCGCGCCCCCGACGTTGGTCACGTGCACGCTTCCCAGCTCAGAGATCGGGACGACGGGGGCCGTGAAGTCGAACCGGTCCTGGTGGACGCTCATCGACGTCACCGACCCTCTCGTGACGTGGAGGCAAACGCCTCTTCGACCAGGTCCGCGAGCCGGCGGTCGCCGTCGCGGGTGCCGACCTGGGAGGCGGCGGTCGCCATCAGGTCCAGTCGCTCCCGGTCCCGGACCAGCGGCACCAGGACGCGGTCGACCCAGGCGGGGAGCAGCTCGGCGTCGTCCACGACCAGGCCGCCGCCGGCGGCCACGACCTCGGCGACGTTGAAGCGCTGCTCGCCGTTGCCGATGGGCAGGGGGACGTAGACCGCGGGCAGGCCCACGGCCGTCAGCTCGCACACCATGCCCGCGCCGGCCCGGGAGACCACGAGGTCGGCGGCGGCGAAGGCCAGGTCCATGCGGTCGGAGTACTCGCGCACGACGTAGGGCGCGCCGTCGCCGAGGGCCGCCGGCTCGAAGGTCTTGCCCGTCCCGGTGACGTGCAGCACCTGGATCCCCGCGTCGGACAGCTCGCGCACGCGGGCGGCGAAGGTGTCGTTGAGGCGCTTGGCGCCGCTCGACCCGCCCGTCACGAGGACGACCGGACCGCCGTCCGCGTCCAGGCCGAAGTGCTCGAGCGCCTCGGCGCGCCGGGCGGGGCGGTCGAGACCAGAGATCTCGGTGCGCAGCGGCATCCCGAGATGGCGGGCCCCGGGGAGCCGCGTGGCGGCGAAGGTCGTCGCGACGAACCGCGTGAGGCGGGCCCCGAGCCGGTTGGCCAGGCCGGGGCGGACGTTCTGCTCGTGGATGGCGATAGGCAGGCCCCGGCGCCGGGCTGCGAGGTAGGCGGGGGTCGAGACGTAGCCGCCGAAGCCGACGACCACGTCCGCGTCGACCTCGTCGAGGATCGCGCCGGCCGCGTCGACCGCCGCCTTGAGGGACTGCGGCAGCCGGAGCAGCGCCGCCGAGGGCTTGCGGGGGAACGCGACCTTGGGGATGGTCCGCAGGGGGTAGCCGCGCTGGGGGACCAGCCGCGTCTCGAGCCCGGTGGCCGTCCCGAGCACCGTGACGCGCACGTTGGGGTCGCGCCGTCGGAGCTCGTCCGCGAGCGCCAGGAGCGGCGAGACGTGCCCTGCCGTGCCTCCGCCGGCAAGGACCACGGAGGCGGCTCGGCGGCCCGAGGGAGGGGTCGGGGCCGGGGTCGGTGCCGGGGTCGCGGTCATCGGTCGATCCTAGGGCGGTCGTCGCGGGCGGGCCGGGAGCGGCGCAGGCTGCGGGCCTCGCGGGCGCCGGGCTCCTCGCGGGCGAAGGCCATGAGCATGCCCAGCGCCGTGAGGGTGGAGATCAGGGCGGTGCCGCCGCCGGAGATGAGCGGGAGGGGGACACCGATGACGGGCAGGAGCCCGGTCACGGCACCGATGTTGATGCTGGCCTGCACCACCAGCCAGGTCAGGACCCCGGCCGAGGCGATGCGGACGAAGAAGTCCTGCGACCGGAACACCAGGCGGTAGCACGCGTAGGCGAGCAGGGCGAGCAGCAGCAGGACGGTGAGGGTGCCCGGCAGCCCGAGCTCCTCGCCGATGATGGCGAAGATGAAGTCGTTGCGGGACTCGGAGAGCCAGCCCCACTTCTCGGCGCTCTCCCCCAGCCCCTTGCCCCACCAGCCACCCTCGGCCAGGGCGTACTTGCCGTTGACCACCTGGCGGCACAGGTCGAAGTTGGTGGCGCAGCCGTCGCCGATCCAGGCGTCGATGCGCCCCAGCCGGTTGCGGCTGGTCAGCGTCATGACCGCCACGGCGGCCACGCCCAGCAGCGCCGCGAAGCCGAAGAACCGCGCCGACACCCCGGCCGCGAAGAGCATGCCCGCGACGATGGCGAGCAGCACCAGACCGGTCCCGAGGTCGTTGCCGGCGAGCTGCAGGCCGAGCAGCAGCACCGCCGCCGGGCCCAGCGGGATGACCGCGTGCCAGAACTGCCCGAGGCGGTCCTTCTTGCGGTCGAGGATCGCCGCGCCGAAGACCACGATCGCGATCTTGGCGAACTCCGACGGCTGCAGCTGGACGCCCGCCACCTGGATCCAGTTGCGGTTGCCCTGGAACTCCTGGCCCAGCCCCGGCACGAAGATCAGCGCCTGCAGGGCCAGGGACAGCAGGATCCCCGGCCAGGCCAGCCGCTTCCACACCCGCACCGGCAGGCGTGAGGCGACGACGCACAGGACCAGGCCGATGCCGGCGAAGAGCAGCTGGCGCAGGAACAGGTCGTAGCTGCGGATGCTCGAGGCCGAGAGGTACATGACCAGCCCGACGATCGTGAGGGCCGCGGTGACCGATGCCAGCAGGTAGTAGGTCGTGAGCGGGGTGTCGATGCTGTCGAGGAAGTCCACCACCCGGTCGGGCAGGGTCTCGCGCCCCGTGCGTCGCGCGCGGGACGCACCCGTCGGCGAGGCTCCGGGGCGGGTCGTCATACGGTGCTCCCTCCGAGCCGGCGCACCGCCTCGGCGAAGGCGTCGCCGCGGGCACCGTAGTTGTCGAACATGTCCATGGAGGCGGCCGCCGGTGCGAGGAGCACCACGTCGCCCGGCTGGGCCAGGGTGGTGGCCTCGCGGACGACGCGTGCCATGGCACCAGTGTCGGTGCTGTCCACGTCGACCACGGGCACATCGGGCGCGTGTCGAGCCAGGGCCTCGGCGATGCGGGCCCGGTCGCGCCCCATCAGCACGACGCCGGCCAGCCGGTCGGCCCGGGAGCGGACCAGGTCCTCGACGTCGGCGCCCTTCAGCAGCCCGCCGGCGATCCACACGACGCGCCGGAAGGCGGCCAGGGAGGCCGCCGCCGCGTGCGGGTTGGTGGCCTTGGAGTCGTCGACGTAGCGGACGCCGTCCACCGTCGCGACCTCGGCGATGCGGTGCGCCTCGGGCCGGTAGGCGCGCAGCCCGTCGCGCACGGCCATGGGACCGACGCCGAAGGCGCGGGCGAGCGCCGCCGCCGCGAGGGCGTTGGCGACGTAGTGCGGAGCGACGTCGGGCGCGTCCCCCTGCAGGTCCGCCAGGGTGCCGAGCTCGGCCGCGCTGGAGTGGCGCTGCTCGACGAACGCGCGGTCGGCGAGGACGTCGTCGACCAGGCCCACCATGCCGGGGGCGGGGACGCCGATGGTGAAGCCCACCGCCCGGCACCCCTCGACGACCTCGGCCTCCATCACCAGCAGCTCGGTCTGGGGGTCCTGCACGTTGTAGACGCAGGCCACCTGGGTGTTGTCGTAGACGCTGCCCTTGGCGCGGAGGTAGTCGTCGTAGGACCCGTGCCAGTCGAGGTGGTCGGGGGCGACGTTGAGGCAGGCGGAGGCCAGGGGCGACAGGGAGCGCTGCCAGTGCAGCTGGAAGGAGCTGAGCTCGACCGCGACGACGTCGTAGGGGGTCGGGTCCAGCATCACTTCCATGATCGGCGTCCCGACGTTGCCGGCGGCGACCGCCCGCGCGCCGGAGTGCCTCAGGATCGACTCGAGCATCGTCACCGTCGTGGTCTTGCCGTTGGTGCCGGTGACCACGAGCCACGGCGCCGCACCCTCGCGGGGGCGCATGCGCCAGGCCAGCTCGACCTCGCCCCACACGGGGATGCCGGCCTCGGCGGCCCGCACGAGCAGGGGGTTGTGCGGCGGCACGCCCGGCGAGGTCACGACCAGCTCGGTGCCCTCGGGGATCTCGTCGGTCGCGTCGTCGCCGAGGCGGACGTCCACGCCGAGGATGTCGAGGATGCGGGCGTGCTCCTCGATCTGCGGGGTCACGTCGGGGCTGTATGCCGTGACCACGGCGAGCCGCTCGCGCAGCGCGTCGGCGGCGGCGAAGCCGGAGCGGCCGAGGCCCACGACCAGCACGCGCAGGCCCGCCCAGTCGGCGTCCTTGTGGGTGAGGCCGGGACGCGGCTCGTAGGCGATGTCTCGAGGGTCCTCGTCGGGTCGGCCCTGGCCGGCTGGCACGTCCGTCACGCTCCCACGACCCATTCCGCGTAGAACAACCCGATGCCGAGCGCCACGAAGAGCCCGGCGATGATCCAGAACCTGATGACCACGGTGATCTCGGCCCAGCCGAGCAGCTCGAAGTGGTGGTGCAGCGGCGCCATGCGGAACACGCGCTTGCGGGTGGTCTTGAACGACCCGACCTGGATGATCACCGACAGCGCCTCGAGGACGAAGAGCCCACCGAGGACCACCACCAGCAGCTCGGTGCGGGTGCAGATGGCCAGGCCGGCGAGCGCGCCGCCGAGGGCCAGGGAGCCGGTGTCGCCCATGAAGATCTTGGCCGGCGAGCCGTTCCACCACAGGAACCCGAAGCACGCCCCCATGAGGCAGGCCGCCACGACGGCGAGGTCCCGGGGGTCGCGCACCTCGTAGCACCCCGCGCTGGGCGTGATCGCGCAGCTCTGGTTGGTCTGCCAGGTGCCGATGATGACGTAGGCGGCGAAGACCATGGTGCTCGCGCCGGTGGCCAGCCCGTCGAGCCCGTCGGTGAGGTTCACGCCGTTGCTGGTGCCCGCGATCATGAGGTTGGCCCACAGGACGAAGAGGACGACGCCCACCCAGGGCAGGGTCGAGCTCACGTCGAGGTCGAGACTCGTGTCGCGCACGGAGGAGATGACGGTGGAGGCGGGGGTGAGGCCCCGGGAGTTCTGGAACTGCAGGACGAGCAGGGAGAAGATCAGGCCGACGATCCCCTGCCCGGCGAGCTTCTGCCACGAGCGCAGGCCCAGGCTGCGCTGCTTGGAGATCTTGATGTAGTCGTCGAGGAACCCGACGAGGCCCAGCCCCGCCATCAGGAACATCACCAGCAGGCCGGACGCCGACGGGGGCCACCAGGTGAGCAGGTGGGCCATCGCGTAGGCACCGAGCGAGGCCAGGATGATGACGGCACCACCCATGGTCGGCGTGCCGCGCTTGGTGTGGTGGCTCGTCGGGCCGTCGTCCCGCACGAACTGGCCGTAGTGCTTGCGCACCAGGAAGTTGATGTAGGCGGGGGTGCCCAGCAGGGCGACCAGCAACGAGAAGCCGGCAGCGATCAGGACGGCCTTCACGGCGTGGCCTCCTCGGGGGTCGAAGTCTCAGGCTCCACGTGAGGTGCACGCTCCTTGGGGTGAGTGCCGGCGCGGCGCTCGCGCAGCGCGTCGCCGAGCTCCTCGCGGTCGTCGAAGGGGTGGGTCAGCCCGGCGATCTCCTGGCCCTGCTCGTGTCCCTTGCCCAGCACCACGACGGTGTCGTCGGCGCCGGACGTGGCGGCCACGGCCTCGCGGATCGCGGTGGAGCGACCCGCCACGACCCGCACCCGGTCCTGCAGCGCGTCGGAGATGCCGCCGGCCACCGCCCCGCGGATGGCGGCCGGGTCCTCCGAGCGAGGGTTGTCGTCGGTCACCACGACGAGGTCGGCGACGGCGGCCGCGGCGGCACCCATGTGCGGCCGCTTGCCGGGGTCCCGGTCACCGCCCGCGCCGAGCACGACGACGAGCCGGCCCCGGGTCTGGGGACGCAGCGCCCGCAGGGCCGCCCCCACCGCCTCGGGGGTGTGGGCGAAGTCGACGACCGCCAGGGGCTGGTCGGGCCGGCCGGTCTCGACGCGTTCCATCCGGCCGGGCACGTGGGGGTCCTCGCAGACGGCGCGCGCGGCCTCGGCCAGGTCCTCGCCACCGAGGTGCAGCAGGAGCGCGGCCACGGCGGTGTTGACCTGGTTGAAGTCGCCGGGCAGCGGGCAGACGAGCTCGAGGCTGGTCCCGCCGCCGTCGGTGAGCAGGAAGGCACGGTCGCCGAGGTCTCGCACGTGCCAGTCGGCGTCCGCCCCGGTGGCCGACACCGTGGTCACGGGGACGGTGGCCCGCTCGGCCAGGCGCCTGCCCCACGCGTCGTCGACGACGACCACGCCACGGCGGGAGCGCTCCGGGGTGAACAGCGACGCCTTGGCGGCGAAGTAGTCCTCCATCGTGCCGTGGAAGTCGAGGTGGTCCTGCGAGAGGTTGGTGAAGGCCGCGACGTCGTAGACGACGCCGTCGACCCGGTGCATGACGAGGGCGTGGCTCGAGACCTCCATGGTGCAGCGCTCGACACCGCGCTCGGCCATGACGGCGAGCAGCGCCTGCAGGTCGCTGGCCTCGGGGGTCGTCCGGGTGCTGCGCAGCCGCTCGTCGCCGATGCGGGTCTCGACGGTGCCCACGAGACCGGTGCGGCGGCCCAGGGCGTGCAGTCCGCCGTCGACCAGGTAGGCCGTGGTGGTCTTGCCGTTGGTGCCCGTGATGCCGTAGACGTCGAGCCGCGTCCCGTCCGGTCGCGCGTAGACCTCGGCGGCCGCGCGTCCCAGCGCCGCCCGCGGATCGGGGCTCACCAGCAGCGGGAGGTCACCGGTCGCCGGCCCGAGCTCGTCGCCCACCAGGGTCGCCCCGGCGTCGTCGGTCAGGACCGCCACCGCCCCGGCAGCGAGGGCCTGCGCCACGAACCTGGCGCCGTGGACGTTGGCGCCGGGCAGGGCGGCATACAGGTCTCCGTCGCGGACCGACCGCGAGTCGAGGGTGACGCCGCGGACCGCCGGGTCCGACGCGGGGGCGCCGGAGACGGTCCGCAGGGTGACGCCGTCGAGCCGGCGCGCGAGATCGGTCGCTGCGAGGGCTCGGACGTGGGCAGGGCGGGGGAAGGGGGTTGCCACGAGGAACGAACCTATCGTGCCTGCGTGGTCGTGCGGGTCCTCGCGGGGCTCCTCGGGCTAGTCGACCTGGTCGAGCCGGTCGAGCCGGTCGTGCCTGTCGAAGTCTTGTCCTCGTGCAGCGAGAACCCGTCGAAGGTCGCAGGCAGCCGCGGTGCGGGGCTGCCGCTCGGCGGGACCTGGTACTTCTCCAGGGCGGTCTTCATGACCTCGGTGAATACCGGGCCGCAGGTCTGACCGCCGTAGTGCCCCTTGATCGGCCGCTGCAGGGTGCAGGACACGACGAACCGGGGCTGGTGGGCGGGCGCGAACCCGATGAACGAGGCGGTGTGGCCGAGGTAGCGACCGGCCTGCTCGTCGTAGCGGTCGGCGGTGCCGGTCTTGCCGGCCACCCGGTAGCCCGGGATGGAGGCGTAGGCACCGGCGGTGCCCTCGTCGGAGACGACGGACTCCATCATCTCGCCGAGCGTCTTGGCCACGGGGGCCGAGATGACCTGCTGCTGCGCGGGAGCCTTCGCCGGGGTGTAGGTGCCGTCCGGCTCGGTCTGCCCGTTGATCAGCGTCGGCGGGATGCGCACCCCGCCGTTGGCGATGGTCTGGAAGACGCTGGCGGACTGGACGGCGTTGAGGCTCATGCCCTGCCCGAACATCACGGTGTAGCGCTGCGACCCGGTGGGGTTCTTGGGCACGACGCCGGCCTGCTCGCCGGGGTAGCCGATGCCGCTGAGGTGGCCCAGGCCGAACTTCCCGAAGTACTCCATGACCTTGCTGACCGGCAGCTTCTCACCGGCCAGGATCGTGCCCATGTTGGACGAGGTCGCGAGCACACCGCTCAGCGTGAGCTTCTGGACCCCGTGCTCGGAGGAGTCCTTGAACACCTTGTCCGAGCGCGGGAGCTCCGACGGCACCGTGACCGGGGTATCCGCCTTGGCCACGCCCTCCTGCAGCACCGCGGCCATGGTCATGACCTTGGCGGTCGAGCCCGGCTCGAAGTTCTCCTGGAAGGCCTTGTTGGAGACGGTGCCGCCCCGGGAGAGGCTGCCGAGGTCGGCCGGGTCGAAGGTCGGGTAGTTGGCGACGGCGAGCAGCTTGCCGGTGCGGACGTCCTGCACGACGACGTAGCCGTTGAGCGCCTCGCGCTGCGTGACGGCCCGCGCGAGGGCGTTCTGCGCGACGAACTGCAGGTCCGCGTCGATGGTGGTCTGCACGTTGCGACCGGGGACGGCCGGAGTGTGGGACTCGCTGCCGGTCGGGATCTTGAGCCCGGACGGGGTCGTCTCGTAGCGCTGCTCCCCCGGCTTGCCGGCCAGGACGGAGTTCATCAGCTGCTCGACGCCGCCCACGGGGGCGCCGGCGTTGGTCATGGCGCCGACGAGCGAGGCCGCGCCCGTGCCGGCGGGATAGACGCGCTTGGTCGTGAGCTCGGCGGACAGACCACCGATGCCGAGCTTCTTGATCTGCCGCCAGGCCACCGGCGTCATGTCGGTGGCGACGGGGTACCACCGACGCTCGCCGCTCAGCCGGGCCTGCACGTCCGCGACCGGCAGCCCGAGGAGCGGGGCGACGTCGGCCGCCGCGCCCTGGGCGCCGACCTTGGTGCGGGGACCCTTGGGGGTGAGGCGCTTCTGGTACTCCTTGACCGCCTGCTGGTCGACGATCAGGGTGTAGCGCTCGATCGACTCGGCGAGGACGGTGCCGTTGCTGTCGGTGATCTGCCCGCGCGCCGCGGGGAGGGTGCGCTTGGCGCTGCGCTGCTCGAGGGCCTTGGCCGACATCGCTGCGGCGTCGAACCCCTGGAGCCGCACGAGCTGCGCGGCGAAGACCGTCAGCACGAGGAGGGACACGATGAACATCGAGCGGACCCGACGCCTGGGGTGCATCCGCGCCCGGGACCCGGTGACCCGGGCGCCCTTGCGGGTGGGTCGCGTCGCGGTCACGCGCTCACCTCGATCCTTCGTGCGCCCTGCGGGCGCGTCGGTCCTGCCTGCTTCTGGTCCTGCATATGGCGTATGGCGCTGCCCGCCGACACCATCATCGACCGCCCGGGCCCGATCGGCGGGTTGCGACGCGGCTCAGCGGGTCGCGGCCGAGCCGGCCAGGCCGGCGAGGCCACCCACCAGCCCGTTGCCAAGCCCGAGGCCCGAGACGGCGGACGCGGCGGCCATGGTGGAGTCGTCGGGCCGAGCCTGCGGAGCGACGGCCTGGCTGCCGGACACCACGGTAAATTCGGCGGTCTTGGTCGCGGGCTTCGCCACGCCGGACACCTTGCCGGTGACGGGGTCGAGGAAGGCCGGGGAGTCCGCCGGCCCCATGCCCAGCTCCTGCGCCTTGGTCGCGAGGTGGTTGGGCGAGGAGACCGCGTTGATGTCCTGGCGCAGGGCGGCGGACTGGTCGCGCAGCGTCGCGGACCGGTCCTGCAGGTCGTTGAGGGCGTAGGAGCCCTGGGACAGCGTGATGTTGAGGAGCAGGGCGGCGAGCAGACCGAGCGTCAGCAGCACGGCTCCCAGGACCACGAAGGGGACCTGGGAGGCTCTCCGGCCAGCCATGCGCACGACCTCCAGGTGGGGACGCTGCCCGACGAGACGATCGTAGGTGCGGGTCGGTGCCGTGCGCGGGCTGACGGTCTGCAGCAGGCTCATGAACGGTGTCCCTTCCGGTGGGCTGGCCGGTCGACGCGGGTGGGGCGGGTGGTGGGCGGGGACGTGCGGACGCGCTCGGCGACGCGGAGCCGGGCCGACGCGGCGCGAGGGTTGTCGCGCGTCTCGTCGTCGCCGGGCTCCTCGCCACCGCGGGTGAGCAGACGCAGGTATGGCGCGTGCTCGGGCAGCTCGACCGGCAGGCCGGGGGGCGACGTGCTGCGGGCTCCCGCGGCGAGGACCTGCTTGGTGAGCCGGTCCTCGAGGGAGTGGTAGGAGAGGACGGCCAGGCGGCCGCCGACGGCGAGCGCGTCCACGGCGGCGGGCAGGGCGGCCTCGAGGGAGGCCAGCTCGCCGTTGACCTCGATGCGCAGGGCCTGGAAGGTGCGCTTGCCGGGGTGCCCGCTCTGCCGCTGCGAGGCCGCCGGGATCGTGCGGCGCAGGAGCTCGACGAGCCGGCCCGACGTGGTGAACGGCTCGACCTCGCGCTCGCGGAGCACGGCCGAGGCGATCTGCTTGGCGAACCGCTCCTCGCCGTAGGTCCGCAGGACGCGGGCCAGGTCGCCGTGGGCGTAGGTGTTGAGCACGTCGGCGGCAGTGGTCCCGGTGGACTGGTCCATCCGCATGTCCAGCGGGGCGTCCACGCGGTAGGCGAAGCCGCGGTCCTCCTCGTCGAGCTGCAGGGAGGAGACGCCGAGGTCGAGCAGCACGCCCTGCACTCCGTCGACGTCGAGGTCCTCGAGCACCTCGCCGATCTCGTCGTAGCGGGCGTGCACGAGGTCGACGCGGTCCCCGAAGGCGGCGAGCCGCTCGCCGGCCAGGCGCAGCGCCTCGGTGTCGCGGTCGATGCCGACCAGGCGGGCCTGCGGGCAGGCGGCCAGCACCGCCTCGGCGTGGCCACCCATGCCGAGGGTACCGTCGACGTACACCGGGCGTCGGCCGTCGACGTCCTGGGCCAGGGCCGGGGAGAGCAGGCCGACGATGCGATCGCGCAGGACCGGGACGTGACGTCCCTCGGCGCCGGTGCGCGCGTCGTCCTGCTGCACGTCGGCCCTCCTCTCTCTCGCGGGTGGTGCTGTGTCGGTCGTGCTGGTTGCGTGGTGCCGGGTGGGTGGTGCTGGGTGGGTGGTGGAGGTGGACCCTCGGACGAGGGGCCCTGGCGTCCGGTCCCCAACCGCTCCGCTCGATGTGTCCCGAGACCGGGGAAGGTGCCGCGGGGCACGAGGAGCGGGTGGAGGCCGGGCGCCAGGGATCACAGCAGTCCGGGGACCACCTCCTCCGCCTGGTCGGAGAAGGCCTGCTCGGTGGAGGACAGGTAGCGCTCCCACGCCTCGGTGTCCCAGACCTCGACGCGCTCACCCGCACCGATGACGGTGCAGTCGCGGCTCAGCCCGGCGTACTGCCGCAGGCCGGCCGGGATCGTGATGCGGCCCTGCTTGTCGGGGACCTCGTCGGAGGCGCCGGAGAGGAAGACGCGCAGGTAGTCGCGGACAGCCTTGCTGGTCATCGGGGCGGAGCGCAGCTGCTGGGAGACGCGGATGAACTCGTCCATGGGGAAGACGTAGAGGCAGCGCTCCTGGCCACGGGTCACGACGAGGCCCTCGGCCATGCGCTCGCGGAACTTGGCGGGGAGGAACAGTCGGCCCTTGTCGTCGAGGCGCGGGTTGTGGGTGCCCAGGAACATCGTGGCCCCCTCCCCGTCGGCTCGCCGCGTGCTCTGATGTCCCCCACTTTACTCCACCACCCACCACGGTCAATCGTCGGCCGTGCGTTTCGCCGTTATTTCTTCGTCATACGCGCAGGTCAGAGGCGGTGGTAAGAAGTGGAGGGCGCGTGGGGCGATCGATCCGCCGAGTCCGGACGAAGGGGGTGAATCACCCGCCCGCGGACGCTGCGGAGGTCCGACGGCCCGCCGGGCGGCGCCTGGTGGAGGGAAGTGGGGAACCGCGGCTTCGCCTTGTCAGCAGCCGCGATGTCCATAGAGTTGGGCTGACGTCCCGGTGGACCCGGCACCGGACCGCACCAGACGGGGGCCCCGTGATCCATCGCACCGAGACGCAGCACCTGAGCACGGCGATCGAGGTCGCCGAGGCCGCCGAGGCCGTCTGCCGAGCTGTGTCCACCGTCATCGCCGGCAAGGACGAGCAGGTCCGCACCGCCGTCACCGTGCTGCTGGCGGGCGGCCACCTGCTGCTCGAGGACGTGCCCGGGGTCGGCAAGACCATGCTCGCCAAGGCGCTCGCCGGCGCCGTCGACGCCTCGGTCCGCCGCGTCCAGTTCACCCCCGACCTGCTGCCGAGCGACATCACCGGGATCTCGGTCTTCAACCAGGAGACGCGGAGCTTCGAGTTCCGGCCGGGTGCCGTGTTCACCAACCTCGTCATCGGCGACGAGATCAACCGCGCCTCCCCCAAGACGCAGTCCGCGCTGCTGGAGGCCATGGAGGAGGGGCAGGTCACGACGGACGGCGTGAGCCGCCCCCTGCCCCGGCCCTTCATGGTCCTCGCGACCCAGAACCCCCTCGAGATGGAGGGCACCTATCCCCTGCCGGAGGCCCAGCGCGACCGCTTCATGGCCCGGCTGTCCATGGGCTACCCCACGGCCGACGCCGAGACCGCCATGCTGGCCGCCCACGGCGAGCACCGTCCGCTCCGCGACCTCGCCCCCGTCACGGACGCCGGCACCATCGAGCAGCTCGTCGAGTCGGTCCGCCACCTGCACGCCGGCGAGGCGATCCAGCGCTACGTCGTCGAGCTGGTCCGCGCGACCCGGACGTCCTCCGGCCTGCGGCTCGGTGCCAGCCCACGGGCCGGGCTCCACCTGCTGCGCGCGGCGAGGGCCCGCGCCGCGATGGCCGGCCGGGACCACGTGCTGCCCGACGACGTGCAGCAGCTCGCCGTCCCGGTCCTCGCCCACCGCGTCCTCCCCGCCGGGGGCGCGGGTGGCCTCGGGGGCGCCCACGGCGCCGCGGTGGACGTCATCGAGACCCTGCTCGCCCAGGTGCCCGTCGTCGGGGTCGCCACCCGCCGTCCCGGCTCGCGCTGACCACGCCGCAACGGCCCATGCCACGTCCCGACGGAGTCCTCACGACCCGAGGCCAGTCCTTCCTGGCCTCGGGCGTCGTGCTGCTCGGGGCCGGCGCGGCGCTCGGTCTGGGCGACCTCCTGCGCATCGGGACGGTGCTCGTGCTGCTCGCCGCCGGCGCCTGGGCCCTGTCCCGGCGTCCCGCGAGCTGGCTGCACGTCGAGCGCGAGGTCGCCCCCGGCCGGCTCGCCGTCGACGAGCTCGGCACCGTCACGCTGACGCTGCGCAACGCCGGGCGCCGGCGCTCCCCGCTCGTGCTCGCCCAGGAGCACGTGGCCTATCCCCTCGGCGACCGGCCCCGGTTCGTCGTGCCGTCGCTGCGTCCCGGCGAGCACCAGGTCATGCACTACCCCATCGGCTCGGTCGTGCGCGGCGAGCACGCGCTCGGGCCCATCTCGGTGCGCGTGCGCGACGGGTTCGGGCTGACCAGCCGGCTGACCCGTCTGCCGGGGTCCCGGACGGTGCTCGTCGTCCCCCAGGTGCTCCCCCTGGACGCGTCCGCGCTGCCGGGCTCGGGCCCCGGCCAGGACGACGACGTCGCCGACACCGTCGCCCTGCACGGTGAGGACGACGTCACCATCCGTCCCTACCGCCAGGGGGACGAGCTGCGCCGCATCCACTGGCCGGCCAGCGCCCACACCGGGTCGCTCATGGTCCGTCAGGAGGAGCAGCCCTCCCGGCGCCGGGCCGCCGTGCTCCTGGACCGCCGGGTCACCGCCCACGCCGGCGAGGGTCCGCACAGCTCCTTCGAGTGGGCCGTCACGACGGTCGCCTCCGTCGTCGGTCACCTGCAGGACCACGGCTACGACGTCGACCTCGTCACCGAGCCGGACACCGGCCACGAGCGCCCGGTCACCCTCGACGAGGCGCTCACCACCCTCGCGCGGACGGTGCTGGCCGAGCACGACGGGCTGGCCAGCACCGCCGGCGTCCTGTCCCGGGGAGCCGCGGGTCTGGTGGTCGCCGTCGTCGGCCCGGGCAGCCGCACCGACCTCGAGGCGCTCGCGGCGACCCACCGCACCGGGACGGCGTCGCTGGCCATCGTCGTGGACAGCCCGACCTTCGGCCGCCCCGTCGAGGGTCGTCCGGACGTCTCGGCGCCGGGCGCCGAGCCCAGCCACCTCGCCCACCCGTCCGGCCCGGCCCGCACCGGCCACCTGTCCGCCGCCGCCAGCGTCGAGCTCCTGCGGCGCTACGGCTGGCGCGCGGTGGTGGCCGGCCACGGCACCGTGCCCGCCCTGGCCTGGCGACAGATCGCCTCGTCCACCGGCAGGAGCGTCCGATGACCCGGGCCCACCTGCGCGAGACCGCCCTCTGCGCCCTCGCCGTCGTCGTGGCCGCCTGGCCCATCGGCACGCTGCTGCGCGACTCCAGCTGGACGGGCCCCACCCTCCTGGTCGTCGCCCTCGTCGCCCTCCTCGGGGCGGGC
The DNA here is from genome assembly GCF_002453335.1 of Arsenicicoccus sp. UBA6765. Classification (NCBI taxonomy): domain Bacteria; kingdom Bacillati; phylum Actinomycetota; class Actinomycetes; order Micrococcales; family Intrasporangiaceae; genus Arsenicicoccus; species Arsenicicoccus sp. UBA6765. Next base: position 26,416 of record NZ_DKGR01000053.1, on the reverse strand, counting down.
CTGCGATCGCTGCGGGTGCCCGCCTGGGGCGTGGTCCTGGCCCAGCTGGTCGGGGTCTGCCTCGCGGTGTGCCTGCTGCACGACCTCGGCAGCGGACCTGCAGGACTCCCCTGGACCGACGTCGGGGACCGCCTCGTCGACCGTCTCGAGGAGGCCGGGCGCACCATCCGCAGCTATGCCGCGCCGGCCCCTCCCACGCGAGGCCTGGTCACGCTGATCTCGCTGCTCACCGGCCTGGTCGCCATCCTGGTCGACCACCTGGTCGTGGCGCGACGGGCCGCCACCGTCGCCGGGTTCCCGCTCCTCGTCGTCTACCTCGTCGCCGTGGTCAACACCGGGGTGGCCCTGCCGGCGATGTACTTCCTCGCCCTCGCGCTGCTATGGCTGCTCCTGCTCGTCGAGCAGCACGGGTCCCAGCTGCGCCGCTGGGCCACGCTCGCCGCAGCCCCCTCCCGCGGGTCCGGCGCCGACGACCCCGCGACCGTCGTCAGCAGGTTCTCACGGCGGTCCCGGCTCGTCGCGGTGGCCGTCGTCCTGGCGGCCGCCGGCATACAGGCCCTGCTCCCGGACATCCAGACGAGGTTCCTCACCGAGGGGCTCGGCCGGCAGGAGCAGGCGGGCCGGGGCAGCCTGAGCTTCACCTCCGACGTCGACATCACGCGCAGCCTGGGGTCGCGCGACCCCCGGCCCGTGCTCACCCTCCGCACGAGCGACGGCAGCGAGCCGCCCCCGCTCGCGGTCACCATCGCCAAGCAGTATGTCGACGGGCACTGGCGCATGATCCCGACCCCGCCCCCCTCCGGGCAGGGTCAGCCCGCCCCCGGCCGGGCGCTCGGACTGCCCGACGGGATCGCCCCGGGCCTGCCGCACCGCGCAGTCACGGCGCGGGTGAGCGACAACACCGTGATGCGTCCGCCGCAGCTCGCGGCGCCCGTCCCGGCGCTGGCCGTGGGCACGGACGTCCCCTGGCGGCGGGACGCGACGACAGGCCTGGTGTCCGTCGGCCGCGCCGCGGAGGACTACACCGTCTCCTACGCCGTCCCCACCCTGACCCCCGAGCAGCTGTCCCGAGCCGCCGGAGGCTCCGCGGCACAGCAGCCGTACGCGACCTCCGCCTTCAACGACGGGGACTACCTGGACGTCGACCCCGCCTCGCGCGAGCTCGTCGACAGCACCACCCGGGAGGTCCTGTCCTCCCCCGACGTCCAGCGCTACGGCGCCGCGGACAGCGCCTACGCCAAGGCCATGGCGATCCAGCAGTACCTCCGCTCGCCGACCTTCGTCTACAGCCTCACCCTCGCGCCGCTCACGGAGGAGGAGCGGCAGCGGGGCGTCGAGCCCGACGCGGTGAGCCACTTCCTCCGCACGCGTCGGGGCTACTGCACCCAGTTCTCCTCGGCCATGGTGATGATGGCCCGCTCCCAGGGGATCCCGGCGCGCGTCGTCTTCGGCTTCCTGCCAGGATCGCTGCAGCCCGACGGGACCCGCATCGTGCGGGCGGCCGATGCCCACGCCTGGCCCGAGCTGTTCATCGACGGGGCCGGGTGGACCCGCTTCGAGCCGACGCCGGGTGGACGGTCCGGGCTGCCCCCGGCCTGGGCGACGCCTCCGACCGCCCCCACCGCGACGGCGTCCACGTCCGCCCCCACCACGACGTCCAGCGCCCGCCCGCGCCCCGCCGAGACCGACACCTCGACCGCGGCGCCGACCCAGCCCGGGCTGCTGGACCGGCTGCGCGGCTGGTTCACCCCCGCGCGCATCATCACCCTGGGGCTGCTCCTGCTCGCTGCCGTCGCCCTGGCCGTCACCCCCCTGCGCGCGGCGCGGGTGCGTCGGCGTCGGCTCGCGAGAGCCGGGTCCCCCGCGGCGGCGGTGGAGTCGCACTGGACCACCCTGGCCGAGCAGCTGCGCGACCTGGGTGTGGGCCCACCCACGGGTATGACGCCGCGAACCCTCACCTCGCACTACGACCGGTATGCCCTGCTCCCCGACGACGGCAAGCGGGCCCTCGCCCGGGTGCTCGCCGCCGTCGAGCGGGCGCGCTACGCCCCGCCCGGCGCGTCGGCGTCCCCCCGTCAGGTGCAGGCCGACGCGCAGGTGGTGCGCCGGAGCTTTGCCCGCACCCGGTCCTGGCCGCAACGGCTGCGGGCCGCGCTGCTGCCCTCGGCGGGACGCGGCTCGACGTCCTGACGCCGGGCTGACGTCGGCGATCCCGACGCCCCTCACCCGCCGTCGCACGAGCGCGGACGAGGCCGGCATCCCGTGGGGATGCCGGCCTCGTCCGTCAGGTCATCAGGTCGTCGGGTCGCTCAGTCGAGGTAGTCCCGCAGCACCTGGCTGCGGCTGGGGTGCCGCAGCTTGGACATCGTCTTGGACTCGATCTGCCGGATCCGCTCCCGCGTGACGCCGTAGACCTTGCCGATCTCGTCGAGCGTCTTGGGCTGTCCGTCGGTCAGGCCGAACCGCATCGACACCACACCGGCCTCGCGCTCGGACAGGGTGTCCAGCACCGAGTGGAGCTGCTCCTGCAGGAGGGTGAAGCTCACGGCGTCGGCCGGCACCACGGCCTCGGAGTCCTCGATGAGGTCGCCGAACTCGCTGTCGCCGTCCTCGCCGAGCGGGGTGTGCAGCGAGATGGGCTCGCGACCGTACTTCTGGACCTCGACGACCTTCTCCGGGGTCATGTCGAGCTCCTTGGCGAGCTCCTCCGGGGTGGGCTCACGACCGAGGTCCTGCAGCATCTGCCGCTGGACGCGGGCGAGCTTGTTGATGACCTCGACCATGTGCACCGGGATGCGGATGGTGCGGGCCTGGTCGGCCATGGCGCGCGTGATCGCCTGCCGGATCCACCACGTCGCGTAGGTCGAGAACTTGTAGCCCTTGGTGTAGTCGAACTTCTCGACGGCGCGGATCAGGCCGAGGTTGCCCTCCTGGATGAGGTCCAGGAAGAGCATGCCGCGACCGGTGTAGCGCTTGGCGAGCGACACCACGAGGCGCAGGTTGGCCTCGAGCAGGTGGTTCTTGGCCCGCTTGCCGTCCTGGCCGACCCACCACAGCTCACGCTTGAGCTTCATGTCGATCTTGTCGCCGGAGTTGAGGCGCTCCTCGGCGAACAGGCCGGCCTCGATGCGCTTGGCGAGCTCGACCTCCTGCTCGGCGTTGAGCAGCGCCACCTTGCCGATCTGCTTGAGGTAGTCCTTGACCGGGTCGGCGGTGGCTCCCGCCGTCACGACCTGCTGCGGCGGGGCGTCGTCCTCGTCGTCCTCGCGGTAGACGAAACCGCCGTCGGTCTCCTCCTCGTCGTCCTTCTTCGTGCCCTTGGCCCGGGCCGCCCCGGCTGCGCCCTGCGGGGACTTGGGGTCGACGGCGCTCTCGTCGTCGGCGTCATCCGCCGCGACGACGTCCGCGCTCGCCACCTCCTCCACGGCGACGTCCTCCACGACGACGTCCTCGACGTCGTCCAGGGAGGCCGGGCCCTCGTCCGCGACGCCGGTCGGCTCCTCGACGTCGGCCGCGCCGGCCATCGTGGCAGCGGCGGTCTTGGCCGTGCCCGCCGCGGTGGCCTTGGCAGCGCTCTTGGCGGTCGTCCTCTTGGCGGCCTTGGCGGTGCCAGTGGTCTTGGTCGCGGTCTTGGTCGCGGTCTTGGTCGCGGTCTTGGTGGCCGGTGCGTCGGCGGACGCGTCGGCGGAGGGCGTCGGGGCGGCAGACTTCTTGGCCGGTGCCTTCTTGGCGGCGGCCTTGCGGGTGGAGCTGGCCCGACCCCCCGCGGTCGCGGCGACGGCCCGGGCGTGGTCGGGGTCCAGGGTGACCGTGATGCCGGCGGCGTCGATGGCCCGCAGGACGGCCTTCATCCGGCGGGGCTCCAGGGCGACCTCGCTCAGGGCGGCACCCAGCTGCTGGGAGTCGATCGAGCCGTGGGTGGCGCCGAGCTGGAGCAGGGCCTGCAGGGAGGGGTGTGCGAACTCCGGGGGCAGGGAGGCGGCATTGGGTAGGGTGGTCACAACAACCTTTCGTCGCATGACGTGGGCGCGTGGAACCATCGGTCGTCGGAGGACGAGTGCGTGGGAGCCACGGGACGGCGGTTGCGCTCTGGGCTGGTGCAGCCTGTCGTGGCAGGATCTGCGGGGGGCTGACCATGGCCTCCGGTGCGCTTCACCACCATTATAAGTCGACCGGCGACCTCGCCGCGACGAAAGCCGGCCGAACGTGCCGTCCTCACCGACCGTGACCTGCCCGACGCCGGCGGATCGGTCATCAGCGGTCAGCGTCTCGTGCGGTCAGCGGGTCAGCGGCTTGACGGTGAGCACGGGGCAGGTGGCGTCGAGCAGGATCCGCTGGGCGCTCGACCCGAGGATGAGCTTGCCGACCGGCGAGCGACGCCGCAGGCCGATCACCAGGCAGCTGGCGTCGACCTCCTCCGCCACGCCCACCAGCTGCTCGGCGAGGTCCTTGCCACCCGGGGTCCGACGCTCCAGACCCAGCCCGGCCGCGGACACCTCGGCCGTGAGCTCGGCCACCACCGTCTCCATCGCCGCCGCGCTCTCGGCGTCCGGCGCGGGCCGCCCGGTCTCGACGAGCACCAGGGGCACGGAGCGGATGACGGCCTCCTGGGCGGCGCGGGCGAGAGCGGCCCGCCCCTCGGGCGTGGCGACCAGGCCGACGACGATGGTCATGACAATCCTCCGGGCAGGTGGGGCCGAGCGACGATGGCCCCGAACCTATCCCATGGGCCCGGCGCCGTGCGCACCCCTGTGATCGGCGTCGTGACGGTGCTGGGCGTCGTGACGGTGCTGGACGTCGTGGCGGTGCTGGACGTCGTGGGCGGCGCGGCCGGCCTGACCACCGCGGGCGTCACGGTCGTCCCTGCCGTGGCCGATCACCTCGGAGTAGACCGCCAGGCGCTCGACCGCGGGCAGGACGAGCCTCGCCATCGTGTGCCCGGGCTCCACCGCGAGCGCCCGTCGCAGCGCCGCGGCGGCGATCATGTGGTCGCCCAGGGACCACGCGACGACGCCGGCGATCGTCAGCACCCCCGCGGCGTGCTCGGGCGGGACGACCCTCGCGACCAGCAGGAGGCGCTCCTGCAGCACCTCACGGCGCTCACGGTCGGCCGACCCCCACCGCACCGGACGCCCCAGGGCACGCAGGCACCGGTCACGCAGCTCGTGCGGCAGGAGCGCAGCCGGGATCATGCCGGGGGCGGACCAGGCCAGGACGGCGTCCCTCACCGCCTTGTCCTGGATCACCGTCACGGCCGCGGCCAGGTCCTGGGCGGACCACTCGTCCTGCGACGCCGTCGCCGGCGCGTGCTCGGACGCCTGGGCCCACCCGAGCAGGCGGGCCCACGCGTCCAGCCCCGGCCCCACGTGGGCCCAGCCAGACTGCTCACCGGCGGCGGCTCGCGGGGGGCGCCCCCCGCCGGCCAGGGCGTCCCGCACGTCGCGGCACCGGTCGTCCTCGGGCGCGGCCCGGACCCGGGCGAGCGCCGCGTCGCGGTCGGCGAAGGGAGCCGAGCCGGCCAGCACGAGGTCCGCGACGGCCTCCACCTGGCTCGGGTCCGGCAGGGGCTGCAGCCGCGAGGGACGGCACGCCGAGTCCGGGGCCAGCAGCGACCACCATCCCGTCGCGCCGACGACGACCGCGTCGACCACCTCCACGTCGGCCCGCCCGGCCAGCACCAGGATCTCGTCGAGCAGCTCGCAGCCCCACGCCGAGGCCGGGTCGTCCCGGTCACCGCTGCCGGGCACGTAGCCGACGACCACGAGATGGCGGCTGTGCCGCGCCATACGGCCGTGGACGGCGTCCCAGAGGGTCGCGGCCGGGGTGCCCACCGGCGGGAGGTCGATCCGCGCGCACGGTCCGACGCAGAGCCGCCCGGTCGAGGACGGGACGAGGCCGAGCACCACGAGGCTCTCGGTGGGGTGGAAGCCGAGGAGATAGGGCAGCGTCGCCACCAGCTGGCTGCTGTCGCGCACGGACGTGACGGGGGCGTCGGCGGGGCTGCTGGGGAACGGGGCGGAGGTCTGGGGGAAGGACGTCATGGTCCGACCCTGGACGCCGCGAGGCGCCCCGACCAGGAGTGGTCGGGGCGCCTGTGGACAGAGCGCGGATTGACGCGTCCAAGGACGAGGCCTGTGGACAGTCGTCGTCAGCGCACGACGCGCCCGTCGACGGTCACCGGGGCGGGATCGCCCGGACGCGGACCGCGACGCCCGCCACGCTCCCAGTGCAGGAAGTCCTCGGTGGAGCTGACGAGCTGGGCGGCGGCCCAGGCCAGGACGAACGCGTCGTCACCGAGGCCGAGGACGGAGAACAGGCCCTCGGGGACGAGATCCAGCGGGCTCACGACGTAGACCAGGGCCGCGGCGAGCGCCAGCAGCTGCCCGCGCGAGGTGCCGGTGTAGGAACCCGACGTGACCGCTCGCACCAGGCGCGGGAGGGACTGGATCCGGGTGGCCATGCTCGGCGATCCCGGGCGGCTCGCCGTGCGGACGGCCTGGCCGAGGGACCACACGGACGCCCAGCGGGACGTGGGACGGGATGCTCGGAAGCTCATGCGACCTCCTGGGTCGGACCTGTTCTGGGCGGGGCGTGAGGGGCGTGCTACCCCTGCCAACGAACGGGCCCGCGCGGGGATTCCCCACGCGGGCCGCCGTCGGTGCTGGTGGGTCAGGCCGCGGTGGCCGGGAACTGCTGCTTGGCGTTGGAGGCGATCTTGCCGAGGAGGTAGTAGTCCATGCCGCCACCCACGACGCCACCCACGAGCGGCAGGCCCTTGCCGACCACCTTGGCGAAGCCCTTCTGCCCCAGCGTCGAGATGAGGCGGAAGCCGACGCCCTTGTTGATCATCATCACGGCCGAGGCCGGGAGGTGCTGGGTCGCGAGGCTCGAGAGCCGGCCGGAGGTGAGCACGCCGGCGCGACGCAGCAGGTCGTCGTCGGCGTCGGCCCCGACGAGCGTCAGCAGGATGGCCGAGCGGACCTCGGGCTTGGCGATGTCGTAGCCCCGCACGCGTGCGATCGAGGCGACCATGCGGGTGGCGGTGAGGTAGAACTCGACGACGTTGGCGGGCAGGGCGACGGGCATCGTGATGAAGCCGCCGAGACCGGTGACGAAACCGCCCGTGGCCGCGATCCGCTTGTGGTCCTTGACGATCTCCCCGACGGCCTGCTCCGGGCTGCGTCCGCGCAGGGCCTTGTCCGCGACCTTGGCCGCGCCGTCCACCGGCCCGGCGCCATCCACGCCCACGTCGAGGAGCTTCTGCACGAACTCCTCGACCGGTCCGTTGAGGCGCGAGTCGCCGGTGGCGGGGTCGGTGGTGTGCTGACCGATGGCCTTGTTGATGACGGAGCCGGTGATCCTGTCGAAGATGCCCACGGGCAGTCCTTCCTGTCTGTGGCGATGGCGGGCCGCGCTCCCGGGAGGAGCGTGGTGACGCACACTGGGTCGGTGAGCGACATACCCGACACCACCCCGTCCGACACCTCCGGACTGCCCGACGCCGTGGCGGAGCTCGTCGAGGACCTCGCGGCGCTGACGCCCAGCGAGCGCATGGACCTGCTCCAGGAGCTCGCCGACGACCTCCCGGCCCCGCCCGATCGGCTCCACGGCGACCCGGGGTTCGAGCGGGTCGAGGAGTGCCAGTCTCCCGTCCACGTCCTGGCCCGGGTCGAGGAGGGGGTCGTCCGGCTGTATGTCGACGCGCCGCCCTCAGCCGCGGCCACCCGCGCCCTCGCGGCGATCCTGCACGAGGCCGTCGACGGCGCCCCGATCGAGCAGGTGCTCGGGCTGCCCCTCGACCTGCCCCTGCGCCTGGGCCTCGGCGGCACGGTGTCCCCGCTCCGGCTGGGCGGCATGGCCGGCATGCTCGGCCGGGTGCAGCGCCAGCTGGCCTCGGCCTGATCGTGCCGGTCGAGGCGCTGGGCCGCCTCGGCCTCGCCGTCGCCGGTGGCCACGGCGTGGTCGTCGACCCCTCCGGCGCGGTCGTCGTGCCTGCCTGCCCCGTGGACCGGCTCGTGCCGCAGCTGCGACGCCTCGAGGAGGACCGCCGGCCCCGGTGGGTCTGGTGGCAGGCCGGTCACGACGCGCGGCCGCTCGTCGCCGCGGGGCTGCACCTGGCGCGCTGCTGGGACGTCGCGGAGGTGCACCGCGTGCTGGCGGGCGGCTTCGCGGCCGACCCCGGCACCGTCTGGGCCCACCTCCGCGGGCTGGACCCCCACGGCCTGCCGCAGGTCGCCGAGCCGGACCTGTTCGCGCTCGTCTCCCCCGCCGCCCAGCTCGACCCGGAGTCACTGACGACGGCCGAGGGCTACCTGCGCGCGGACGCGGTGCAGGGCACCTGGACGTCGACCCCCGACCGCCTCGCGGCGTGGGCACGAGCCGCGCTGACCGCTGCCGAGCAGCAGCACGACCTGGTCGAGCAGGCGCCCCGGGTGCCGGACGCGGGGGGCAGCCCGCGCGACGCCCGGCGCCTGCTCGGCACCGCCCTGTCGGAGTCGGCGGCGGCGCTGCTCTGCGTCGAGCTCGAGGTCCACGGCCTGCCCATGGACCGCGAGGCGGCGACCTCGCTCATCACGGCGGCCGCCGGACCACGCCCTCGCGACGAGCCGCAGGCGAGCGCCATACGAGCCGAGCGGGACCGCGCCGTCCTGGTGCACGTGCCCGGCCGTGAGCGCACCGACCTGCGAAATCCCGTGCAGGTCAAGGAGATGCTCGCCTCGGTGGGGGTCCACGTCGACAACACCCGGAAGTGGACGCTGGACGCCCACCGGGCCTCGCACCCCGTCGTCGAGGCCCTCCTGACCTGGCGCAAGGCCGAGCGGATCGCCACGACCTACGGCTGGCACTGGCTCGCCACCCACGTCGGCGAGGACGACCGGCTCCGGGGCGGGTGGACGGCCTGCGACGGCGGAGCCGGCCGGATGACCGCCGCCAACGGCCTGCACAACCTGCCCGCCGAGCTGAGACCCGCCGTCGCGGCGCACCCGGGGCACGTGCTGGTGCGCGCCGACCTCGGCCAGATCGAGCCGCGGGTGCTGGCGGCGGTGGCGCGGGATCCGTCCTTCGCCGACGCCAGCCAGGCGGCCGACCTCTACTCCCCCGTCGGCGCCGAGCTGGGCGTCGAGCGACCGATCGCCAAGATCGCCGTCCTGGCCGCGATGTACGGCCAGACGTCGGGCTCGGCGGGCGAGGCGCTCAAGCGGCTGGACCGCGCCTACCCGACGGCCATGGCCTACCTGCACCGGGCCTACGACGCGGGTGTGCGGGGCGACCCCGTGGTGACCTGGGGCGGGCGCAGGGTGCCCATGTGGCAGGGACCGCTGTCGGAGGCGCAGCTCGCGGGCCGCGGCAGGTTCGCCCGCAACGCGGTGATCCAGGGGGCGGCGGCCGAGCTGTTCAAGGCGTGGGCCGCGACGGTGCGCGCCGGTGGACGGGCCCTCGGCGCCGAGATCGTGCTGTGCCTGCACGACGAGCTGCTCGTGCACGTCGCGGCCGAGCACGCGGACGAGACGGTGGCGCTCGTCCACCGCAGCCTCGACGAGGCGGCGCGGCGGTGGACGGGCACCGACCGGGTCCGCTTCGTGGCGGACGTCAGCGTCGTGCGTCGGTGGTCCGAGGCCAAGGCCTGAGGGTCAGGTCGAGCCTCAGGCCTCGCCGTCGCTGTGGGTGCGCAGGAACTGCTCGAACTCCGCACCGATCTCGTCGGCCGTCGGCAGCTCGCCGATGCTCGGGGCCAGGAGGGTGGGCTTGTCGAGGCCGCGGGTCCACTGGTCGTACTGCCCCTCGAGGGCACGCACCACCTGGACGACCTCCTCGTTGTCGCCGATCTCGGAGTCGATGGCCTCGCGGTTGGCGCCGGCCACGGCGGCCAGCTCGGCCGTCGGCAGGGCCAGCCCCGTCGCGCCCGACACGGCCCGCAGGCCGGTCAGCGCCGCGTCCGCGAAGTCGGTCTGGGCGAGGTAGTGCGGGACATGCACGCTGAACCCGACGGAGTCGTAGCCGGACTCACCCAGCCGCAGCTCCAGCAGCGAGGCGAACGACGCCGGCACCTGCACCTCGCCGAAGACGGGGTTGTTGTCGGGGATGAGCGCCCCGTCGGAGGCGTGGGCGGTCAGGCCGATGGGGCGGGTGTGCGGCACCCCCATGGGGATCCCGTGGACGCTCACGGTCAAGGAGACGCCGAAGGTCCGCACCAGCCCGCGCACCGCCTCGGTCATGCGCTCCCACTGGTAGTCCGGCTCGGGACCCGTCAGCAGCAGGAAGGGCGTGCCGTCGACGTCCAGGACGCGGTAGAGCACGATCGCCGGGTCGTCGTAGGTCGTGTAGCGGTCCCGGTCGAAGGTCATCAGCGGCCGGCGCCCGCGGTAGTCGAGCATCTGGTCGACGTCGAAGGACGCCACGACGGAGTGGTCGAGCGCGCCCAGCAGGTGGTCGGAGATGAGCTTGCCGGTGTGACCGGCGTCGATGAACGCGCCCATCGCGACGACCAGCGACGACGCACGCATGTGCGTGGGGTCGCAGTCGGTCTCGAAGCGGTAGAGACCCGTGGGGTCCTGCACGGTGTGCCTCCTGCTGGTCTGGCTGATCTGGCTGATCGGCCGGTCTGGCTCGGTGCTCCGCTCCCCGTCATCGCGTCGGGAGCGGCCTTCTCCCCCAGGGCAACGCCCGTCACGCCGAGCACATTCCGAGGCGTCAGGCGACCGTGCTGGTGCCGAGGGTGACGCTCGTCGAGCGGGTCGTGCCCGAGGGGTCGGTCCACGTCACGGTGACGCGGGTGCCCGGGTACTCGTCGGACAGGTCCTCGCTCAGGTCGGTGCCGCTGGTGACGGTGTCCCCGTCGACGGCGGTGATGGTCGACCCCGCGGTGATGCCGGCCGCGGCGGCGGCCCCTCCGGCGACCACGTCGGCCACGGCGGCGCCGGACGGCATACCGGTCGCCCCCCGAGAGCCGCCGTAGCCCCCGGCCGTCACGTCGGTCACCTGCACGCCCAGGGCCGCCCGCGCCCCCACGTGCACGTCCTCGGACCGGACGCCCGCCGTGATCTGGTCGGCGATGGCGAGCGCCTGGGAGATCGGCACGGCATACCCGTCGATGTCCCCGCTGGAGGTCGCCGCCGTGTCGATGCCGATCACGCGGCCGGACGTGTCCATCAGCGGACCGCCCGAGTAGCCGGGCACGACGTCCGCCGTCGTCCGGATGAGCCCGGTGAGCTGCTCCCCGGAGCCCACGGAGGTCTCGTCCTGCGCGGTGATGGACTGGTCCAGAGCCGTGACGGAGCCGGTGACCCGGTAGATGGAACCCTGGCCGCCGCCCTGCCCGACCGCGACCACGCTCTGGCCGACCTGCGCCGGCGACCGGTCGACCGTGACCGTGGACAGCCCGCTCGCGCCCGAGAGCCGCAGCACCGCGACGTCGTGCGCCGCGTCGTGACCCACGACCGACGCGGAGTACTTCCGGCCGGTCGTGGTGTCGGTGACGGTGATCGAGGTGGACCCCTCGACGACGTGATAGTTGGTGAGCACCTCACCGTCGGCGGTGAGGATCATCCCCGTGCCGGCGCCTCTGCCGTCAGGCAGCACGGTGTCCACCATGACGACCCCCTTCATCGAGGCGACCTCGGTCCCCGAGATCGTCGAGCCGTCCGCGGCCTGGCTCAGGTCGGACGAGCCGGTCCCCTGGCCGGAGGACTGGCCGTAGCCGTCGCTCCCGTACGCGTAGCCGCCGTAGCCGTAGCCGTGCCCGTAGCCGTACCCGTGGTGCCTGGCCCAGGTCGGCTGGCCGGTCTGGTCGGTCTGGTCGGTCTGGCCCTCGGTCGACGAGGCTATGGTCGAGCTGTCGACGACGGTGGTGCCGTCGGAGGTCCGGGCGGCGGCGAGGCCGGTCGCGACCATCCCCGGGGAGGCGGCGAGGGCGACGGCGGCCACGGCGGTCGCAGCGATCTTGGCGGTGGCGGTGGTCATGGTTGGCTCCTGGTGGACGACGGGCCGGCGAGCGTGGCGTCGGGGGGCGTGTGCGTGGACCCCACGTTGGCCCCGGCGGCTCGCAGAGCGGTGTGCCCTGCCTATGTCTCCCCTGTGAGCCCAGTCGCCGCCACCGCCGACCCCCGGTCCGGGCGGGCCCGATCGATTTACTACACTTCGACCTGTGATAAATCCGCAGGAGGCAGCCGCGCTACGCGTCCCCCGGCTGCCGCTCCTGCTCCCCGCCGGGCTGGCGCTGCTCGCGGGCCTCGACGCGGCCCTGATCCTCCTGCGGGTCCCGGCTCCCGTCGGCTCCGAGCGGCTGCCGTCCGTGCACGGTCACCTCATGGTCCTGGGGTTCGTCGGTACGGTCATCGCCCTCGAGCGGGCGGTGGCCCTGCGACGCACCTGGGGACTCGCCGCTCCGGTCCTGCTCGGCCTCGGGGCGCTCGCCCTGCTCACCCCCGTCCCTCGGGACGTCGGGACGGCGCTGCTGCTCGCCGGCACCCTCGCGCTGAGCGCGGTCTACGTCCCCCTCCACGCGCGGTCCCACGACCCGTCGGTGGCCGTCCAGGCGCTCGGGGCGGTCCTCGCCGCCGGGGCCGCGATGCTGCTCCTCGCGGGAGCCCCCGTCTCCCTGTCCCTCACCTGGCTCGTCGGCTTCGTCGTCCTGACCATCGCCGGCGAGCGCCTCGAGCTGGCCCGCCTCGCCATGCTGCAGCCCCGCGTGCCGGCCCAGCTCGTGACCATCTCCCTGCTGTATGCCGTCAGCGCCGCCACCGCGCTCCTCGCCCCCGGACCCGGCCACCGCCTCGTCGGGGTGACCGTCCTGGCGCTGGGCGTCTGGCTCGTCCGCCAGGACGTCGCCCGACGCACGGTCCGCGGCTCCGGCCTCCCCCGCTACGTCGCGGTGTGCCTGCTGGCGGGTTACGCCTGGCTCGCGGTGACCGGCGCGCTGTGGGTCGTCCACGGCGCGATCACCGAGGGCCCGGCCTACGACGCCGTCGTCCACGCGGCCTTCCTTGGCTTCACGATGTCGATGATCATGGCCCACGCCCCGGTCATCCTCCCCGCCGTCCTGCGGCGCCCCCTGCCCTACAACCCCCTGCTCTACGTCGGAGCCGGGCTGCTGCACCTCACCCTGCTCGTCCGCGTCGTCGGCGGCGACCTGCTCGGTCACCAGGCGCTACGCGCCGGCGGGGGCGTGGGCAACGTCGCCGCCGTCCTGCTCTTTCTCGCCGGCGCGGTCGCGCTGGTCGTCACCGCTCCACGGAGGACCTCGTCATGAGCCTGCTCACGCCCGGCGGCAGCCGCCCGGAGACCCCGCAGACCCCGGGCACCCCGGGCACCCCGGGCACCCCGACGAACGGCCCCGGCCCCCAGGGCTTCTCGGACCGCGCCCGCTGGCACGTCCGGTCCTTCCTGCCGGTCCTGGCCTGGCTCGTGGCGGCGGCCGTCGTCTCGGTGGTGCACCGGTTCGTGCCCGGCTCGCGGTGGATGCTCGTCCACTTCCTGCTGCTCGGTGCCGTCAGCAACGCCATCGTCACGTGGACCTGGCACTTCACGGGTGCGCTCGTGCGGCGCCCCGCGTCCGCCACCGAGACCCAGCACCAGGTCGTGCGCCAGATCCTGCTCAACGTGGGCGTCGTCGGGGTGAGCGCGGGCGTGGTCGGCGGCCAGCTGCGGACGACCGTCGCCGGTGCCGTCGTCGTGGGTGGCGTCCTCGCCTGGCACGGCGTCGCGCTCGGCATCCGAGCCCGTCGCTCCCTGTCCAACCGCTTCCGCCGCACGATCACCTACTACACCGCCGCGTGCCTGCTCCTCCCGGTCGGGGCGGCCCTCGGGGCGTTCATGGCCGCGGGTCGCTCGGACGAGTGGCAGTCCCGGCTGGTCCTTGCGCACCTGGCCCTCAACCTGCTGGGGTTCGTCGGTCTGACCATCCTCGGCACGCTGGTCACGCTGTGGCCCACCATGCTGCGGACCCGCCTCGAGGAGGGCTCGGAGCGCACCTTCGCGGCCGTGCTGCCGATCCTGCTGGGCGCGATCGTCGTGACGGTCGCCGGGTCGGTCCTCGGGCTCACCTGGGTGGTCGCGGCCGGACTCGTCCTGTATGCCGCCGGCACCGTCACCCTGCTGATCCCCCTGGTGCGGACGGCCGTCCGCAAGCCGCCGTGGCAGTTCTCGACCTGGTCGGTGGGCGCGGGGATGGTGTGGCTGCTCGTCGCGCTCGGCCAGCTCGTGTGGCTCGTGGTCCGCACGCCGCGGGTGGCGCGCGTGCACGACGACCTCGGGCTGGTGGTGTCCTCGTTCGCCGTCGGGTTCGTGGCACAGGTGCTGTTCGGCGCCCTGTCCTATCTCCTGCCGGTCATGCTCGGCGGGGGCCCGGCCGCGGTGCGGCACACCACCTCCATCACCCAGCGTTTCGGCGCCTGGCGGGTGACGGTGACCTCGCTCGGCCTGCTGGTCTGCCTGCTGCCCGTCCCGAGCCTGGTGCGGGTCACCGCCTCGGTGCTCGTGCTCGTGGCGCTCTGCTTCACGCCGCCGCTGCTCGTCCGGGCCGCCGTCGTGGCCCACCGCCTGCGCACCCACCCCGAGCTCACCCGCGCCCTGCCGCTCCCCGAGCGGCGCGCCGACGGAGCGCCGACGCCGAGCCACGAGCGTGAGCGCGGTCGTCCCCTCGGCGGCCTCGTCGCCGGGCTCGCGGCGGTGCTGCTGGCCGTGGCCGGAGGTGTCGCCATGGACCCCGCCGCCGTCTTCCGCAGCGACGCCGCGGGCGGCGTGACCCCCACCGGGCGGACCGTCGACGCCACCGTCACGGCCCAGGGGATGCGCTTCACCCCGGACACCGTGACGGTGAACCCCGGCGACCGGCTCGTCATCACCGTCACCAACACCGACGCCGACGTGCACGACCTCACCCTCGAGACCGGCGAGCAGTCCGGGCGCCTCGCGCGCGGGCAGAGCGCCAGGATGGACGTGGGCGTCGTCGGCCGGTCCGTCGAGGGCTGGTGCTCGATCGTCGGGCACCGGCAGATGGGCATGGTCTTTCACGTCCGCACGACCGGCGGCGACGACGTGGCCGCCGCGCCCGGCGTGGCGGGAGCGCTCGCCGGGGGTGGCCACGGCGGTCACGCGGCCGGTGGCGCGGCCAGCCCCAAGGTCGACCTCCACGGCACCTTCCCCGCCGACTTCACGGCCCGGGACGCGACCCTCCCGCCCGCGCCCGCAGCCACGCTCCACCGGATCACCTTGCGCGCCCAGGACGTCGACCTGCCGGTCGGGCCTGGCGTCACCCGGCGCATGTGGACGTTCAACGGTCAGGCGCCCGGCCCCGCCATACGAGGCAAGGTCGGCGACCGGTTCGAGATCACCCTGGTCAACGAGGGCACGATCGGCCACTCCATCGACTTCCACGCCGGGGCCCTGGCCCCGGACGGGCCGATGCGCACGATCCAGCCCGGGGAGCGCCTCGTCTACCGGTTCACGGCGACACGCTCCGGCATCTGGATGTACCACTGCTCCACGATGCCCATGTCGGTGCACATCGCCGCCGGCATGGCGGGCGCGGTGATCATCGACCCGCCCGGCCTGCCCAGGGTCGACAAGGAGTACCTCGTCGTCCAGTCCGAGCTCTACCTCGGGGCGGGCAGCGAGCCCGCGGACGCCGCCAAGATCGCCGCCCACCAGCCCGACGCCGTCGTCTTCAACGGCACCAGCGGGCAGTATGACGCCCGCCCCCTCACGGCGAAGGTCGGTGAGCGGGTGCGGTTCTGGGTGCTCGACGTGGGTCCGGACGAGCCGACGACCTTCCACGTCGTCGGCGCGCAGTTCGACCGGGCGTTCAAGGAGGGCGCGTGGTTGCTGCGCGCCGCACCGGGCGAGCCGGACGCGCCCGGCGGGTCCCAGGCCCTCGACCTCGGCGCCGCGCAGGGCGGGTTCGTCGAGATGACCTTCCCCGAGGCCGGGCACTACCCCTTCGTCAACCACATGATGAGCCGCGCCGAGAGCGGCGCGCACGGGATCGTCGAGGTCCGCTGACGATCCCGTGCGCGTGGGCTCCTGCTCGGCGCCTGCTCAGCGACGGCGGTCGATCACGCCCTTCCACCC
Organism: Arsenicicoccus sp. UBA6765; assembly: GCF_002453335.1. Classification (NCBI taxonomy): domain Bacteria; kingdom Bacillati; phylum Actinomycetota; class Actinomycetes; order Micrococcales; family Intrasporangiaceae; genus Arsenicicoccus; species Arsenicicoccus sp. UBA6765. The sequence continues at coordinate 10,348 of NZ_DKGR01000053.1, read as the reverse complement.
GAGGCCGAAGCCGAAGGAGTAGGTGTTGCCCATCGAGTCGCGGTAGGGGGTCATGTCCTCGCCGACGTCCTCCAGCTGGGCCTCGACCGCGTCCATGTCCTTGGGGCTGGTCATGGGCAGGCGGCCCCGCGGCTCGTGCTGGCCGAGCGCCGTCTCGATCAGCGCCTGGTCGCTGACGGAGTAGCCCACGAGGATGGCGTCGACCCGGCGCTCGAACTCCGCGGGGATGAAGCTCGTCTTGGCCTTGACGCTCGCGATGATCGGGATGTGGCGGCCCGTCCGCCGCTCGACCGCCCGGACGGCGTCCGCGGCCCGCAGCACGGCGGTGAGGTCGCGCTCGTTGCCGATCTTGGACGTGGCGCCGTAGTACGAGCGGTTCTCCTGCGTGCCGTCCTCGCGCAGGTCACCGGCGATGGAGGTGCGGCGCACGTGCGGGCCCGCCGCGGTGTAGGGACGCCACTGCAGGGACAGCGGGTAGAAGCTGCCGTCCTTGTTCATGCCGGCGCCGGTGAAGTTGTCGCCGTTGTCCGGGCCGCGCAGGCCGGCGAGGACCAGGTCCACGGACGACAGGTCGGGCAGCCGGTAGTCCACGACCTTGCCGGATGCGTCCAGCACCGGGGTGTCGGTCAGGACCTTCTTGAAGTAGCGCTTGGCGGTGTCGACGTCCATGGTCGGCCCGACCACGTCGGTCGTGGCCTGCGAGAACACGCTCGGGAAGCCGTGGGCGATGGTGCTGGGGATGTAGACCGTCTTGTTCTTGAAGGACGCCAGCGACGACTTCTTGACCGTGCGGCGGGCGTTCTTGAGCATGACGACGGAGTCGAGCTGGGCCGCGATGCCGCGCATCTGCTTGTCCTTGCTCGCGACCGTGGCCTGCGACCTCGACAGGTCGAGGTAGGGGTTCTCGAACAGGCCGGGGGCGAAGAGCATCCGCAGGATCCGCTCCCCCGACTGCCGGAACCGCACGTCCGCGCTGACCGGGACCTTGCCGGCCTCGAAGTCCTTCTGCCACATGGCGTGCGCAGCGAGGACGGGGACCGTGTCGTTGTTGCCGCCGAACATGTCCAGCCCCGCGCGCAGCACGGCGTAGTGCCGCTCGTTGACCGAGGCCTTCTCCATGCCCCAGGCCATGCCGAACGGCGAGTTCGGGTCGGTGTAGCCGCGGGTGACGCCCCAGTCGGTGCAGATGACGCCGTCGTAGCCGGCGTTGCGGGCCAGGTCGATCTTGACCTTGTCGTAGGCCGAGCCCACCCGGTTGCCCGTCAGGGGCGAGCCGTCCTTGGCGATGGCGATCGAGTAGCTGCTCATCACGGCCGTCGCGTCGCTCGCCGCCTGGAAGGGCTTGAGGTGCTCGGCCCAGTTGTTGCCGGGGTAGACGGCATACTTGCCGGCGTTGAGGTGCGACTCACGACCCGCCTCGCCGGCCCCGTCCCCCGGCCAGTGCTTGATCATCGTGTTGATCGAGTCCTCGCCCCAGCCTGTCGGGTGGCCGTAGAGGTCGTAGGTGTTCTGCGAGCCCTCGACGTAGGCCTTGGCCATGGTCGACGCGAGCGCGGCGTTCTCGCCGAAGGTGCCGTCGACGCGCAGCCAGCGGGGCTCGGTCGCGAGGTCGATCTGCGGCCCGAGGGCGGTCGTGATGCCCATGGCGCGGTACTCCTCGGAAGAGGTGCTCGCGAAGTCCAGCATCGTCTTGCGGGAGAAGGTCGCCGCCAGGCCCAGGTTGGACGGCCAGCGGGAGATGTCGCTGCCCGCCGCGTTGTATGCCGAGTCGTTGGCCGCCGTGGAGCGGGGATCCGAGGAGAAGTTGACCGGAACGTAGGGCAGGCCGCTCCTGGCCCGGGTCTCGGCGTAGGCCTGCACCTGGTTGACCCAGGTGACGGTCGCCTTGACGTCGTTGGAGCTGGCGTTGAGGACGTTGCGCAGGTGGTCCACGCCGAGGTACGTGCGCTGGGGGTCGGTCAGCCCGGCGGCGGCGTTGCGCTCGTGGGAGCTGAAGAGCATGAGCCCGGCGACCTGCGGGATGGTGAGCTCCTGGGCGAGGGCCTTGGCTCGCTCGTTCGTGGAGCGGCGCCAGTCCTCCCACACGTCCAGCCTGCCGTTGGCGTTCATGTCCTTGAACGCCAGGACGGCCTCGTCCGTCGTGACCCGCAGCAGCTTCACGCTGCCGCCCGGGACATAGCTGAGGACGGCGCCGCCGGCGGGGTTGGTCACCTGGGTGAACGTCGTCCGGCCGTCGGTGACGGTGCGCTCGGTGGGGGTGGGCAGGGCCGGGTCCGCGTGAGCGGTGCCGGCCGTGGCGGCGGCGCCGCCGAGCGCCAGGGCACCCGCGAGCGTCGTGGCCAGGAGGGGGGTGGTGCGCATCGGTGCTCCTTCGTGCCGCGGCCCGGTGCTGGTCGCTCCGGTGCGACCCGGCTCCCGGCCTGGATGCGGTGAGTAGCAGAGATCCTGGCATCGGCCATCTCACCCGGCAACGGGACGGAAACGGTTAGGCCGTTCAGGGCGCCATACGGCCATGCAAAGGAGTGTTTGCAAAACAATCTTTGTGGTCTTGGCTGGCGTCATGATCGATCCCCGCCAACGTCGTCACCCCGGACGTGACCCAGCTACCACAAGAACGATTCACCTGGCATTCTTAGAAATACCTATCGGCCATCGTTCAGAACCTTGCTGCCAAATCGGCGCCGAGACCCGCATCCCTTGGCCCGTGCGTCTTTGAAGGACGCGGTCAGAGCAGTTCGCCGGAGGTTCCAGCGCTGACACCCACCAAAGACCAACAGCTCCAGGAAATGCGTCACGGCGCCATCATCCGTCATTCTTCTAGACCCTCGGTGAGATTTTCTGCATCCAGGTGACTTCCCTTTCTTGGCGGGCGCCCTCTCGATAGAATAGAGCCATGAACTTCACCGATGTCGTCACCGCGAGAGGGGTCCTCACCGAGGCCCTCACCGCGCTGCGCACGCTCGGTGAGGGCCTGGCCTTCGTCCAGGAGGCGGACCTCGGGGACCTGGCCCGCGAGGCCTCGCAGGTGACGGCTCTCGCGCGTGGGCTGCTCACCGCCACAACGATGGAGGCCGAGGCTCGCGGGCTCCTGGTCACGTCGGGGTCGGGAACATCGCGCAGTGGCTCCTCGACCACGAGGCGGCCACCCCCGAGGTCGAGCGCAACACGATCGCGCGCGCCGTGCGCGAGACGCGCCGGCGCGAGCTGGCTCCGCTCCGCGACGCGATGGCGTCGGGCGAGGTCAGCCCAGGCGACGCGACCACTGCCGCGAGGACCTTCGACGACCTGCGCCTCACCACCGACCCGGCCATGCACCCCGACATCGTCGACGCCGTCATCGAGCTCGCCCAGGTGGGGTTCAACCGCAGCAGCCTCCGGCGGTTCCGCACCGAGATGCTCGCGCGCTTCGGCACAGCCCGCGACGAGGACCACGAGCTCGACAAGGCCACCCGCCGGGGCGTCACCGGTTGGCACGAGCTGCCCGACGGCACCTGGCGGTTCGAGGCGACCCACGACACGCCCGACAAGGTCGTGCTCGACGCCCTCTTCAACGCGCTCGGTGCTCCCCTCCCCCAGTCCGACGGCATGCCGGACCTGCGCACCCCCGGACAGCGCCGCGCCGACGCCCTCGTCCAGGCCGCGCAGCTGGTCGCCCGGATGGGCACGACGGGTCCCACGGGCACGGACGCCCGCGTCAACCTCATCCTGCCGATCGAGTCGCTGACCCACGCCACCGGCGAGGGCGCCACCGCCGGATCCGACGAGCGCGGCACCCGCCTGATGCCCGCCACCGCGCGTCTGCTCTCGTGCTGCGCGACCATCACGTTGCCACCCAGCTGCCATCGGCGACGGACCAGCTCCGGCAGCTCGGTGCAGCCGTGTCGGGTCGTGGTGGGCCTGGCGGGAGCGGCGAGGGACGAGCCGCGGATGGTAGGGCCGACGCGGCTGCACCGAGCGGCCTGATGAACCTCCCCCACCACATAGTCCACTGGGCCGACGGCGGGGAGACCAACCTCGACAACCTGGCCTCGCTGTGCGGCCCGCACCACCGGTTCATCCACCAGCACCACATCACCGGTCACGTCGACAGCACCGCCCCGAGGGGAGGGCGCAGGGTGAGGTGGCACGTCATGCGCGTCGGGTTCGGATGGAGACCGGCGCCACCGCCCGAGCCCGACGAGGCCGTCGCCTGAGCCCAGCCTCGTTCCCGCGGTCCGACATCAGCCCGCCAGCACCCGGCTCTCGCCTGCCCGAGGGTCGGGCAGAGGCGCGCTCAGCGGGCCTCGGCCGCGTCCATCGCCTTGTAGATCCGCTGCTCGCTCACCGGGTGCGCCGTCCCCAGCGACTGGGCGAAGAGCGACACCCGCAGCTCCTCGATCATCCACCGGATCTCGACGACGTCCGGGGCGTCGACGCGCGCAGGCTTGAGGCTCTTGAGGAAGTCGGCGTGCTCCCGCTCCACGGTCGCCACCACGGCCTGCCGCTCGTCGTCCCGGCGCAGGTCGTCCGGCCCCTTCTGCGCCCGTATGACGATCGCGCGGACGTAGCGCTGCAGGTGCCGCAGGCGCGCCCGACCCGTCTCGGCGACGAACCCAGGATGGATCAGCGCCTCGAGCTGGCGGGTCATGTCGTCCTTCATGGCGCGCGCGGCCGGCGAGAGGCGGTCCAGCGCCAGCCGGGCCTCACGGGCCGCGACGAGGATGGGCTCCACCTGCTCGATGATCTCGATGACGCGGGCGGACACGAGCTGGCGGACCCGGCGCAGCACCTCGGCATACTGCTCCTGGTCCCGCACGATCCCCGCGGCACCGGTCGTCAGGGAGGGTGTCTCGGCGACGATCGAGTCGATGGTCGCCGCGAGGCAGTCGTCGAGCAGGGCGGGGACGGATCCGTGCGGGTTGTGGCCGAGGGCGATCTTCTGCTGGTTGGTGAGGACGGCGAGGACCCGCTTCCACGGCGGCGTGATGTCGAGCAGCAGGAGCCGCCGCAGGCCGAGTCGTGACGCGACCTCCGCCTCGTGCTCGGTGGCGAGCACCTGCACCGACACCGAGGTGCCGCGGTCGACGAGGGCGGGATAGCCGTGCAGCGTCCGACCGCCCTTGACGCGCTGCTCGAAGGTCGCCGGCAGCGCCCCGAAGTCCCACGTGGTCAGGCCGGTTCGCTCGATCGAGGACGCGGCGGACGCCATGGTCTGGCGGACCGTGGGGGCGAGCTGGCGCCGCAGCGCCTCCAGCTCCTTGGACTCGCCGAGCGCCTTGCCCCGGGCGTCCTCGACGCGGAAGGTCATGCGCAGGTGGTCCGGGACCTTGCTCCAGTCCCACTCGTCGGGCCGTATGCCGAACCCCGTGCGGCTGCGCAGGGCGGCGGCGAGCTCGTCGACCAGGTCCTGCCCCGACGCCGGATCCGCCTGGGCCAGAGCGGTTCTCGCGTGGTCCGGCGCGGGCACGAAGTGCTTGCGGGTGGCCTTGGGCAAGGACTTGATCAGGGCGGTCGCCAGCTCCTCGCGCATCCCGGGCACGAGCCAGTCGAAGCCCTCGTCGCGCACCTGGTTGAGGACCTCGACGGGGATGTGGCAGGTGACACCGTCGGCGTCCGCGCCCGGCTCGAACTGGTAGGTCAGCCGCAGCTCCAGCTCGCCCTGACGCCAGGTCTGCGGGTAGTCGGCGCTGACGGACGTGTCGGCGCCCTCGGCGACGACCACGTCCTCGGTGAAGGTCAGCAGGTCCGGCGTCTCGTGCCGCTCCGACTTCCACCACGCGTCGAAGTGCCGCCCGGACACGACGGACTCGGGGATGCGGGCGTCGTAGAACGCGAACAGCTCGTCGTCGTCGACCAGGATGTCGCGGCGCCGGGCGCGCTCCTCCAGCTCGGCGACCTCCTTGAGCAGGCGCCGGTTGTCGTGGAAGAAGTGGTGGCGGGTGTCCCAGTCCCCCTCCACGAGCGCGTGCCGGATGAACAGCTCGCGCGCCAGCACCGGGTCGACGCGACCGAGGCTGGCCTTGCGCCCCGCGACGAGCGGTATGCCGTAGAGCGTGACGCGCTCCAGGGCGACCGCTCCGGATCGCTTTCGCTCCCAGTGGGGTTCGGCATACGTCCGCTTGACCAGGTGCGAGCCGAGACGCTCCGCCCAGGCCGGGTCGATGCGCGCGTTGGTGCGCGCCCACAGCCGGGTGGTCTCGACGAGCTCGGCCGACATGACCCAGTCCGGCTGCTGCCGCTGGAGCACCGATCCGGGCTGGATGGCGAAACGGGCACCGCGGGCACCGGCGTACTCGCGTCGCTCGGGATCGCGAAGTCCGATGTGGGACAGCAGCCCTGACAGCATCGCCTGGTGGATCGCGTCGGGCGTCCCGGGGCTCTTGTTGGGCTCGAGGTGGAGTGCCTTGCACGCCTGCTTGAGCTGCAGGTGCAGGTCCTGCCACTCGCGGATGCGCAGGTAGTGCAGGTACTCCTGCTTGCACATCCGACGAAAGGCGCTGCCGCTCAACGCCTTCTGCTGCTCGCGGAGGTAGTTCCACAGGTTGAGCCAGGTGATGAAGTCGCTGTGCTCGTCCTTGAACCTCGCGTGCTGCTGGTCGGCCTGGGCCTGCTTGTCGACGGGCCGCTCGCGCGGGTCCTGGATCGACAGGGCTGCCGTGATGACGAGCACCTCTGCGAGACAGCCGTTCTCGTTGGCCTCGAGGATCATGCGGGCCAGGCGCGGGTCGACGGGCAGGGCCGCGATGGACCGGCCGTATGCCGTCAGCCCCCTGCCTCGCCCGGCGTCGCGTCCCGCGGAGGCGGCGTCGATCGCGCCGATCTCGAGGAGCAGGTTGAGCCCGTCCGTCACCTGCCGCGAGTCCGGCGGGTCGACGAACGGGAACCGCGCAACGTCGCCGAGCCCCAGGGAGATCATCTGCAGGATGACCGACGCGAGGTTGGTGCGCAGGATCTCCGGGTCGGTGAACTCCGCTCTGGCGTCGAAGTCCTCCTCGGAGTAGAGCCGGATGCAGATGCCGTCGGAGACGCGTCCGCAGCGGCCGGCGCGCTGCGCCGCCGAGGCCTGCGAGATGGGCTCGATCGGCAGGCGCTGGACCTTGGTGCGCTGGCTGTAGCGCGAGATGCGGGCGACGCCGGTGTCGACGACGTAGCGGATCCCCGGGACCGTCAGCGAGGTCTCGGCCACGTTGGTCGCGAGCACGACGCGACGTCCGGTGTGCCGCGAGAAGACGCGGTGCTGCTCGGCGCTCGACAGCCGGGCGTAGAGCGGGAGAATCTCCGTCCCCGGAAGGCCCAGCCCCTCGAGCGCGTCGGCGGCGTCACGGATCTCGCGCTCCCCGGAGCAGAAGACGAGGACGTCCTGGTCCGAGCCGTCGCCGGACCCGGCCTCGGTCCACAGCTCCTCGACGGCGTCCACGATCCCGGTGACCTGGTCGACCGTCTCGAGCAGATCCCCTGCGGGAGAGAGTCGCTCGAGGGGGCGGTAGCGGACCTCGACCGGGTAGGTGCGACCGGACACCTCGATGATCGGCGCGGGTTCGCCTGCGGCGGAGGCGAAGTGCTCCGCGAACCGCTCGGGGTCGATGGTCGCCGAGGTGATGATCACCTTGAGGTCCGGGCGCCGCGGCAGCAGCTGCTTGAGGTAGCCGAGGATGAAGTCGATGTTGAGCGACCGCTCGTGCGCCTCGTCGATGATGATCGTGTCGTAGCGGCGCAGGTCCCGGTCGCGCTGCAGCTCCGCGAGGAGGATGCCGTCGGTCATGACCTTGACGAGCGTGTCGCGGGTCGAGTGGTCGCCGAAGCGCACCTGGTAGCCCACGGGCCGCTCCTCGTCGGCCGTCCGCTCCCCCGTGATCGGGTGCCCCAGCTCCTCGGCGATGCGCTCGGCCACGGACCGGGCGGCGATGCGCCGCGGCTGGGTGTGGCCGATCAGGCCGTGGATGCCGCGGCCCAGCTCCAGGCAGATCTTGGGGATCTGGGTGGTCTTGCCGGACCCCGTCTCGCCCGCGATGACGACCACCTGGTGGTCGCGGATCGCGGCGGCGATGTCGTCCTTGCGGGCGACGACGGGCAGCTGCTCGGGATAGGTGATCTCGGGGACGAGCGCTCGACGCCGGGCCTCGCGCTCCTGACCCCGCGCCCGGGCGGCCTCGCGCTCCTCGGGCGTGCGGGCGTCGGCGTCCCGTCGGCCCCGCGGTCGGCGCCCCGGCGGACGCCCGCGGCGTCGCTGGTCGCTGGGGCGGGAGGACTCGTCAGGCACGCTCTCCAGGATAGGTGGGCGGTGCAAACCGGTTGCCCGCCGCCGCATCCCCCACCCAGCGAGGGGGATCAGGCGGCGACGCGGACGAACCGCAGCCGCCACACCTGCGGCCCGCGCTGCACGTAGTCCACGGAGAAGCGCTCGGGCCAACGCTGCTCGACCTGGGCCAGCAGCGGCAGCGGGTCGTGCGGGGCCACGAGGATCAGGCCGTTGCCGGGGGCCAGCGACTCGAGCCCGCCGAAGATCACGCCGTGCCGGATGGCGTGCGGCACCACGGTCGCGTCGAGCTCCGGGAGCCCCTCGACCGGGACCACGGGCAGCGAGCGCGCTGGCGCCGCGGTGGCCGTCGCAGCACCAGAGGCGCCGGTGGTGGGCTCGTCGTGGCCGCAGCCGCAGCCGCACGATGACTCGGACATAGGGGTCTCCTCAGCACAATGGGATGATTAAACCCACCATATACCGTGATTAAAAGGAGGCTGCACCGCACCCCGTGATCCGATAGACCGTCACCGTCCCGTCCTGACCGATCGGCTCGAGCCCGCCGATCCCCGCGAGGCCGCGCAGCCCGGCATACAGCGGATAGCGGGGGTCGTTGTCCCACACCCGGTCCGTGTCCTCGACGACATAGCCCACGTGCAGGTCACGCACCGCCTGGCACACCTGCGGCGTCATCTCACGAAGGTGCCGGCGCAGCAGGTCGTAGTCGCCGCCGAGGACCCCGCCGAAGTGGGTGAAGACGCTCGGGTGCCCGCTGAGCACGCCCGCCCACTGCCCACCGCCGAAGGGGTCGCCGGCCACCGCCAGGCCGTCCGGCCGCACCCCCAGAACTTGCTCGTAGAGCGCCGCCTCACGCTCGGACACCACGGTCCGCCACCACTGCTGGTCACCGTAGTTGTGGCTCACCAGGCGCTCGGACGAGGCTGCCCCCGAGGGGATCCCGGCCGTGATCGCCAGACCGACGACGACGGCGAGGGCAGCGCGGCCGACGAGCGGGCGGGCGGGCACGAGCCGCTCCCCCAGG
>NZ_DKGR01000053.1:555-835 GCF_002453335.1 Arsenicicoccus sp. UBA6765 | reverse complement strand
CGCCGAGCCCGGCCAGCACCAGCGCGGGCACGGCGAGGGGTGCGACCACGCGGTACGGCTCGCGGTCCCACAGCGCCGTGACCAGGGTCCCCCAGCCGGAGGACGCCGAGGCCGCGAAGACGTACATCGTGGCGGTGAGCAGGTAGCCCACCACGAGCCAGGCCCGCCGCGTGCGCACGGCCTGGACCGCGCCGACCGCGACCAGCAGAGCCAGCACCAGCCAGCCGGGCGTCAGGTGGGTGCCGAGGGTGAGCACCTCGCGGACGGCGTCGCCGGGGTC
>NZ_DKGR01000053.1:0-309 GCF_002453335.1 Arsenicicoccus sp. UBA6765 | reverse complement strand
CGCGGACGGCGTCGCCGGGGTCCGTGACCGTGCGGGCCCGGCTGACCAGCAGCCGCTGGACGGTGGGGGTGCGGGCGACCAGGACCACACCCACGACGGTCACGGCCAGCCCCACGGCCGCGCCCCAGGTCGCGGCGCGTCGAGCCTGCGGGTGCCGCCGCGTGACGTCCCGCAGCTGGCGCCATACGGCCGGCACGAGGAGTGGCAGGGCCAGGACCAGCAGGCTCAGCAGGGCGGAGGGGTGGACCAGGGCCAGGCCGACCGCGGCCCCGGCGGCGACGGCCAGCCAGCCCAGCCGGCGCCGCGCCC
>NZ_DKGR01000065.1:0-34124 GCF_002453335.1 Arsenicicoccus sp. UBA6765 | reverse complement strand
CACGGATCAGTCAGGAGAGCCAGAAATTTGTGGAGCTCCATGCCCCGAGCCTCGCACTCGTCCGACGCCCGCGCGCGTCGTGATGCAGGATGGACAGATGCTGACGCTGGACCTGGCCCGCCGCCTCGCCGCCGCGGGCGTGCTGTGGGAGCCGCAGCCGGGCGACCGGTTCGCGATCGACGTGGACACCCTCACCGACCAGACCTACTGGATCAGCGACCTCACGATCGAGCTGCACCACTACGCCGACCAGTCCGTGCTCGGCTTCAACGGGACGACCGAGTGGGCCCTGGACTCGGTCGGGCTGGACCAGACGGTCTGGCTGCCGCGCGAGGACCAGCTGCGCGAGCTGCTGGGTGACCGGCTGCGGTCGGTGCACCACGAGACAGCGGCCGTATGGCGTGTCGTCACCAACGACGGGCAGCGGGACCGGCATACGACCAACGTCGACCTCGAGTGCGCCTATGCGGAGGCACTGCTCGACCTCTGCTGAGGGTCCCTGGGAAGAGTCTGACCACCCTCGGTGTTGACCTCATGTCCGCTTGATGTCGTCTCGTGGACGCATGAGCACCGCCACCGAGGAGTCCCCCTTGAGCACCAGCGCCACGGCCGCCACGCGCGCCACCCCCAGCAGCGGGGCGGCCCCCGAGGGGCCGTCAGAGCAGTACGAGCCGCCGGAGCAGGGCATCTTCGCCACGCTGGGCCACATCATCCGCTTCACCTCCGAGCTGCGCCCCTACTACCTGGGCGTCGCGGCCTGCGCCATCGTCACGGCGAGCGCCGGCCTGGCGACGCCCTTCCTCGTCGGCCGGGCCACCGACACGATCGTCGACGCGGTCCAGGACGGACGGGGGACCTCCGTCTTCCCGACGCTGGCGATCCTCACGCTCGCGATCCTCGCGGCCGAGCTGGTCAGCACCGTCGTGTCCAACCTGGGCGGCTACACCGGCGACGTCCTCAGCAACCGGATCCGCGCGATCCTGTCGACGCGCTACCTCGACAAGTTGCTGCGCCTGCCGCAGAGCTGGTTCGACGACGAGATGACCGGGACGATCGTGTCGCGGCTCAACCGCTCGATCACCGAGGTCTCCAACTTCGCGAAGTCTCTGGCCAACACCTTCTTCACCATGCTGATCCAGACGGCGGCGGTGCTGGTGATCAGCGCGATCTACTACTGGCCGCTGGCGGTGCTGCTGGCCGTCGTCTTCCCGACCTATGTCTGGCTCACGGGGCTCACGTCGCGCAAGTGGCAGCGGCTCGAGGCCGACAAGAACCACCACGTCGACACGGCCGGTGGCCGCTTCGCCGAGGTCGTGGGGCAGATCCGCGTGGTGCGGTCGTTCACCCGCGAGCGGCACGAGCTCGACACGTTCACGGACCACTTCATGCGGACCGACAGCACGACCAAGGAGCAGTCGCGGCACTGGCACACGATGGACATCATCCGTCGCGGCGTGCTCAACCTGGCCTTCGCGGCCATGTACCTCCTGATCTTCTGGCGGACCCTCGGCGGCGGCTTCTCCGTCGGCCAGATGGTGCTGCTGATCCAGCTGATCGCCATGGCCCGCATGCCCGTCGAGATGATGAGCTGGGTGCTGGACGCCTCGCAGCGTGCGGTGGCCGGGTCGCGCGACTACTTCAAGGTCATGGCGGCGACCGAGGTCGAGCACGTGCGCGAGATGCCGGCGCTGCCCGCCCGCGCCGAGGGCGACGCCGTCCTCGAGTTCGAGGACGTGCGGTTCGGCTACGGCGACGGTCCGGACGTGCTGCGGGACGTCACGTTCGACATACGGCCCGGCGAGCGTGTGGCCCTGGTCAGCGAGTCCGGCGGCGGCAAGACCACCCTGGTCAACCTGCTCCTCGGCCTCTATCCGCTGCGGGGCGGCCACATCCGCCTCGACGGCGTGGACATCGCCACGCTCCCCCACGACGAGCTGCGTCGCCGCATCTCCCTCGTCTTCCAGGACCCGTCGCTGTTCTCCGACACCGTCGGCGAGAACATCCGCTACGGCCACCCCACCGCCAACGCGGACGAGGTCGCCCTGGCCGCCGAGCGCGCCAACGCCAGCGGCTTCATCGGCGGGCTGGAGGGCGAGTTCGACGCCATGATCGGCGAGCGCGGCCTCAAGCTCTCCGGCGGTCAGAAGCAGCGCATCTCCGTGGCCCGTGCCATGCTCAAGGACGCCTCCGTGCTGGTCCTCGACGAGGCCACCAGCGCCCTCGACACCCGCTCGGAGCGGGCCGTCCAGGAGGGGCTCGTGCAGCTCATGGCCGGCCGCACCTCGCTGATCATCGCCCACCGCCTCTCCACCATCGCCGGCGTCGACCGCATCGTGACGATCAAGGACGGCCGGGTCGACGAGATCGGCTCGCCTGCCGAGCTGTCCACCTCCGGTGGCGTGTATGCCGAGCTGCTCGCCATGCAGCGCCGCGGCGAGGACTCGTACCTCAACGCGTACCAGACCGCCCAGTGATCACAGGTGCACGTGGGGGGCTCCCCACTCGTTAGTGTCACTTGACGCCTAAGTGATGCTAACGCCCCCGGAATCCCCAGCTGGTCACCCACCTGCGTGCAGGCACGCTTGTGCGCCAACCCAGGACTCTCCTTCAACGTCTCCTCGACCATGCGCACGGCGCGCTCACGCAGCTCATCGCTGTACCTCCTCGGTGCGGGCATAACTCCAGCCTCCCTGAAGAGGTCAGAACCCTCCACCAAACCCGGGGCGGTTCAGCCCGTCTGTGGTTGGTCGAGGCCGCCGCCGCGGGCACGCCGCGGATGCGGGTCAAGATGACCGAGGCGCTCAGCCTGGCCAAGCTGTTCGACCCCGTCGAGTTCGACTGGGCGCTGGGACACGCCGCGGTCCATGGCCGGTTCGCCGAAGCAGACCTCTGTTCGATCCTGGACCACCACGCCCGGCAGCCCGGCACCGGTGAGCACCGTGCCAGCGAGGAGTCCTCGCTGACCCAGGGCACCGCCGCGTGGGCACGGCTCGGCCAGCGATCCACCGCGGACAGCGACGGCGAGGTGGCCCGATGACGACCAGGAGCCCCATCAGCACCGCGCCGCCGTTACCGGTCGAGTTGGAGGAGCTGCTGCGCAAGCTGCGGCTGCCGCACATCCGTCGTCACGCCCCGAGGTCATCGCGACCGCGAAGGCCCAGCGGTGGGAACCGGCTGAGGTTCTCAAGGCGCTGTTCGCTGAGGAGGTCGCTGGCAGAGAACGCTCCGCCCTGGCCACCAGGCGGGCGGCCGCGGGGTTCCCGACCGGGAAGACCTTCAATGCGTGGCAGCCCGAGATCTCCTCGATCCCGGCCCCGACCCAGCAGGCCATGCGGACCTTGGAATGGGTCCACCGGCGAGAGAACCTCGTGGTGTGCGGGCCGTCAGGGACCGGGAAGACGTTCCTGCTGGAGGCGCTCGGGCAGCAGGCCGTCGAACAGGGACTCAACGTCGCCTGGTTCACCCTGGAAGACCTCGGGGTCCTGCTGCGCCGCCACCGTGCCGACGACACCGTGTCGAAGGCGATCGCCCGGGTCCTGCGTGCAGACCTCGTGGTGGTCGATGACATCGGCCTGCTGCCCGTCGCCGCCGATGCCGCCGAAGGGCTCTACCGACTCGTCGACGCCGCATACGAGAAACGCTCCGTCGCGATCAGTTCGAACCTGCACCCGTCCGGATTCGACGAACTGATGCCCAAGACGCTGGCCACCGCGACCGTCGACCGGCTGCTGCACCACGCCCACGTCTGCCAGACCAGCGGAGACAGTGTGCGACTTACTCAAGCACTCGCCGGCCAAGGGGTGAGCCCGTTGAGCTGACTGCCCTGGTCGGTGGTGGCCACAGCCCCCTGGGCAGATCCCATGGCCACCACCTGGCGGTTCTCGTGGCCGTCAGCGGGCAGGTTTCATATCCGCCCCCGGGCAGTTCCTACTGTCCCTTGACATTCGTCACGGCGGTCACCCTAGGCGCGCTGTCAATCGGCCCTGACTCACAATGCGGAGGGTGCGGCACGAGGCATGACATCAAAGGGGCGTCTCGGACGTGGTTCTGAGGCTCCTCTCCGTCATGCCTGATGCCTGGGTGAGCTGAGGGGCGGAGTCGACCGTCGTACGTCTCAGACGCGGCATCCAGTTTCAGTGTCCAGGCACCGCGATTCAGTTCACGCGGCTATCGACGGGCCTTCTCGACCCGGGGACCCGCCTCCAACGTCTCGAAGGGCGGTCTCTCAGCCGTGACGACTCGACGCTCGGTCCACGTGCGATCACGCCCAAGTCGCGGCAGAACGATCTCGTCGGGCTGTTGCAGGCGACGGCGGCGATCCGCTACGGCCAGGATCTCGGTGGCCATAGCACCAAGGTCGTGCAGGTTCTGGTGGGAGTGCGCCCGATGCCCGAGGTCTACCTGCGCGATGGCATTCACCCCGTGTCGCGACTCGGTATCGAGGAGGGTCGCAAGCTCCACGCCATACCCGTAGGGGATCGACAGGGAGGCGAGGTGCGATCGCCGGGTGGCCCACTCACCGGCCAAGGGCTGAACGACGCACGACAAGGAGGGTCGGTTCAGCGCCAGCCAGGGGCGCGCCACCAGCTCCGTCACCCGACCCCCTTCTGACGAGATCCCATCGCCCATGTCGAGGATTCGATCGTAGAACCCCTTCACCAGCAACGAGTCCGGGTCCGAGAGCAACGGGCCGAGGAGGGCGGAGACGAAGTGCGTGCCCCAGCCAGTCAGGTCTGCGTCGATGAAGACGACGATCTCGGACGACGTCACGAACTGCGACTTCCAGAGGGCTTCGCCCTTGCCGGCCCTCACCCCCAGATCGGGCCTGATGTCTTCGACTGACCACACCGTGGCGCCTGCGGCGCGGGCCACGCTGGCGGTCCGGTCGGAGGACAGCGAATCGAGGACCAGGAGCTCATCCACGAGGCCAGACAGGTCGTTGGCAATCTCACCCACGACCTGACCAACCGTCTGCTGCTCGTCCCGCGCCGGGATGACCACAGCGATCGTCGTCGACTCCTTCAGCGACAGCAGTCGCGCCAGCGGCCAGTCCTGCGTTGATGACGTGTTGCGCGCGAACCACCCTTGGTGCACAGGGTTCATGCCGCGGCCGAGAGCCTGAGCCGGTCCGGCAGCCGGTAGTCGGGCAAGAGGTCTCTGGATCCCATCAGCGACTCGACCGTGGCAATGACGTCCTGCACAAGGGCCTCTCCCATCCACAGCAAACTGCATCCGCTTACTCATTATGCTGCATCACGGCGCGGGGGCGGGGCAGCAGCAGCGTGGGGGTCATCGGGTGCGACGGGGGGAGCTGGCCAGCCCCACCTCTCGGAGCGTCCCGTATGTCGAAGTCCGCCCGGAGTCCGCGTCCCGGTCCCTGTTCCCTGCGGCACCCAAGCCGAAAGCGCCCTGCACCGAGCGCGCACGAAGGCGACCTGGAGGTAGGTCTTCTCCTGGTCAAGAGCTGGAGAAGGGACTCGAACCCTCAACCACCTGTTTACAAGACAGGTGCGCTACCGATTGCGCCACTCCAGCGGGATGGCGGCGGCTCCGTCGCGCGGCGGGCTCCGTCATACCTGCCGTCAGATCCTAGTCGGGTCGCCCGACGTGCCCTAAACGACGTCCCGAACGCCGCACTCGCACCCCGCAGCGAGGGCGTCTCGCCCTGCAGCACGAGACAGGCGAGGCACCAGCGCAGGTGCAACCGTCGGCGAGGGCGTCTCGCCCTGCAGCACGAGACAGGTGAGGCGTCAGCGCAGCACGTGCGTCCGGGCATGACGGAGGGCCGGCATCCCCCTCGGAGATATGCCGGCCCTCGATGTCACGGGCTGGGGCAGGGCGTGCGCGACGCCCCGCGATCAGCGGCGGACGTAGACGCGCACGTAGTAGCGCTTGCCCGAGCGGGTGTAGCGCTTCTTGAGCACGTAACGCTTCTTGGCGACGTAGCGCTTCTTCTTGACGACGCGCTTCTTCTTGACGACCTTGCGGACCGTGGAGCGGGAGGCCGGAGCGGCGCCGCCGCGGGTCAGGCCGGCGCGACGGGAGCAGACGGGCCAGGCGCCCGGGCCCTGGCCGGCGAGGACGCGCTCGGCGATGGCGATCTGCTGGGCCTTGGAGGCGCGGTTGGCGGTCGGGGCGTAGGCGCCACCGCCGTAGCCGAGCCAGGTGGAGCGGGAGAACTGCAGGCCACCGTAGTAGCCGTTGCCCGTGGCGATGTTCCAGCGACCGCCGGACTCGCAGGCGGCAACCTTGTCCCAGGTGCCGACGGAGGCGGCGTTGGCGGAGCCGGCGGCGGCGATGCCGCCACCCATCGCGAGGGCGGCCGTGGTGAGGCCGACGGTGGCGATGCGCTTGACGCGCTTGGGCACGCCGGAATGACGGGGGGTGTAACGCATGGGGGGAGTTCCTCTCCTGACGACGCCTGTGAAGTGAGCTGTCGGGTTCGGGCGGTCAGGTGCCCGGCCGCTGCTGCGGCTTCACCCCAAGACCCGCGAGGCGGGTCGAATTGGGTCCTCCACTGTCATCCTGCGCTCGGAGCTGGTGTGTCCGACGGGGTTGCCCTCTGGATGACGCTCGGCGTAGGGGGCATGCGCTGCTGAATTTCGGGGGTATGTAGTTGTGCCCGAGACGGAGAGGTTCTCTCCGCGACAAGCCGCCGGGCCCGGAGGGGCGGCGGCGACGTCAAGGAGGACTCTAGGGCCCGTTATACGTTCGAGACAAACCACAGGTTCGACTCAGGCTTCGGTGGTGGTCGCTCACAGTGACCAATCGCCCCCGTGATGGCCCGCTCTGGTCCCGGATGTCCCCTTGTTTCCGTTACGTACGGTGCGTCTTTGTGGGATGCGTCACATCTACGTCGTGAGCGTGTCAGTTCGCGTCGGAAACCACATGTTCGGACGCGCACAAGCGTGTGGGGGTCGACCCGATCGGGTCGACCCCCACACGTGAGGTGATGCGTGCCTGAGGCTCGCGTCAGCTGGCCGGGGCCATGAGCTTGGCCCAGGTGACCGGACCGGGGTAGCCGCTCACGTCGGAGCCGCTCCAGCCCAGGGACTTCTGGAAGGCCGCGACCGCCGCCTTGTCCACCTGGGTGAACGTCGGGCCGGCGCCGACCTTGTAGAAGCTGCCGAAGCCGTGAGCCTGCAGGCGCTTGCCCAGCAGGGTCACCGCGGGATCCTTGTGACCCAGCACGAACGCGCTGGCGCCGGGGTAGGACGAGGCCGAGCCCTGCGAGGTGGCCTTGGTGGTCGAGCGCTTGGTGGTCGCGCGCTTCGGCGCGGCCTGCTCGACGACCTTCTTGGAGGTGGAGCGCTTGGTGCTGCGCGGCTCCGAGGAGGACACGACCTTGCGCTCGGTGGAGCGCGAGGCGCGCGAGGTCGTGGCCGGGCTGCTGCTGTCGGCGCCGCCGCCGCTGCGGGTCAGACCCGCCTTGCGGGAGCAGACGGGCCAGGCGCCGGGGCCCTGAGCGGCCAGGACGCGCTTGGCGACCCGGATCTGCTCGGCCTTGGAGGCCGAGGCGGCCGAGCCGGAGCCGCCGTAGGCGCGCCAGGTGCTGCCCTTGAACTGCAGCCCACCCTGGTAGCCGTTGCCGGTGTTGATGGACCAGTTGCCGCCGGACTCGCAGGCAGCGACGCGGTCCCAGACGCCGTCTGCGGCCTGAGCGTTGCCGGCGGTGGCGATGCCGCCGCCGACGGTGAGGGCAGCGGTGGCGAGGCCCGTCGTGGCCCAGCGGGCGGTGCGACGGGTCGAGGAGATGGCGTGACGAGGTGCGTAGCGCACAGAGATCCTTTCCTGACGACGCCTGTGAAGTGAGCTGTCGGGTTCGGACGGTCAGGTGTCCGGCCGCAGTAGCGGCTTCACCCCAAGACCTGCTCGCGCAGGTCGGCACACGCTGCTCTCGCAGCTCGTGAGTGGGTCCTCCACCAGCACCCCAGGACCCGGACGATGGATGGTGTCCGGCGACGATGCCCGTCGGGTGCTGCTCGGCGCAGCGGGCATGTCCTACATGTGAATTCGGGTCTATACAGTTGTGCCCCGAGACGGGGGATGGCCCCCGCGACACACCTCGACCGGGTCCTGCGGACGTCGGCCTACGGCGCTCGTCGACCATAGGCACGTCGCGCCGACGATCCCAAACCCAGGCCCCCGTCTCGGCGTGTTTACCCCCCACCTGGTGGATCGGGACGACGACGTCTCCACCCCACCTGGACGCCGACCAGGGGTGTTATCACCCGCGCGGCGCCGGCTCGGACCTCAGAACTGCCAGTCCACCGTGCGGCCGGTCAGCGGGTCGCCCTGCAGCGGCCACCACACCGGCACGCCGTGCCGCAGGAGCGCCCACAGCCCCAGCCCGAGCACGGCGGCCACGAGCAGCGCCGTCACGATCTCCCGGGTGAGCTGCCCCGGGGTGAGGCCTCGCATGAGCATGCGCGAGCCGCGTCGCAGCGACACCCCGCCCGCGCCCCACCAGCAGGACCAGCACCCCACGAGGGCTCCGACCGCCAGCGGCACGGCCCCGGTCGGCGCCTGCGGGACACCGACGAGCGAGCTGCCCAACGACACCGCGAACATCACGGCCACGGTCACGAGGATCCCGAGCAGCCCGGTGGCGAGCGTACTCACGGCGGCGGCCAGCAGCTGGAAGGGGCTGCGGGCGACCGCCACCGCGACGTCGGTCCCGCGCGCCCCGCCCGCCTCGTGGCGCCGCAGCACGGTCGCGGTGACCGAACGGTCGACCGTGCGCGCCAGCACCGACCACACCAGCGCCAGCCCCACGGCGATCATCGGCCAGGTCGTAGCCAGCGCCGCGACGGCTCCGGTGAGGCCGATCAGCTGGGCCGTGCGGGCCGGCTTGCCGACGCGCGGGTCTCCCACCGGCACCGGCGGCCGCTGGTCCTGACGGGGCTCCAGGCCGTATGCCGATCCCCCGGCGCCAGGCGGGGTCGTCGCAGCAGCGGGAGGGAAGGTCTGGGCGACGGGCTGGCCCGCGGGGTGGACCGAGGCAGCAGGACGCGACGGCGCCAGGCTCGGCGGTGCCGAGGCCGGCGGCGCCATCCGCGGCGTGCGACGGATCGGTGCGTAGGGCGACGCTCCGGCGAGAGGCCGACCCGCCTGCCCCTCGCCTGCCAGACCCGCGGCGAGCCCTGCCGCACCGCCGGCGGCACCACCCAGCGGGACGGCCGGCATCACGCGCGTCGACCCCTGGCGCGGTGGCTGCTGTCCCGCGAGCTCCGTTCGGGCAGCGAGGGACTCGGTGGGCGGCGCGATGGTCTGGGTCACGGCGGGGAGCACCTCGGTGCGGCCGCTCGGGCCGGTCGCCAGGTGCGGGGCCTCCCCGTGCGCGAGCTGCTCCAGGGCAGCCAGCACCGTGCCTGCCGACGGCCGGTGGGCGGGGTCGGGCGCGAGCGCCGCGGCCAGCAGCGGTCGCATCCGCTCGTCGACCCCCGTGAGGTCGTGCTGCCCGGACCGCACGCGGTCGAGGATGACGTCGACCCGGCCTCGCCCGAACGGCGGGGCGCCGGTGGCGGCATACGCGAGGGTGGACGCCCAGCCCCACCAGTCCGTGGCCTCGGTGACCGGCGCGCCCTCGAGCACCTCCGGGGAGAGATAGCCGGGGGTCCCCATGACGAGCCCGGTGCTGGTGAGCCGCACGTCGTCCGCGACGTGCGCGATGCCGAAGTCGATGACCACCGGGTCGTCGTCGACGACCAGCACGTTGCCGGGCTTGAGGTCGCGGTGGACCACACCGGCGGCGTGGATGGCGCCGAGCGCCTCGTGCAGCCCGCGCGCCAGGCGCAGCAGGGCCTCGCCACGGAACGGTCCGTGAGCGGTGACGTAGTCGTCGAGCGGCGGCCCGGGCGCGTAGCGCGTCACGATGTAGGGCCGCGCCCCCTCGGGATCGGCGTCGAGCACCGCAGCCACGCGGGGGTGCTGCACCCGCTCCAGCGTCGTGACCTCGCGCGCCAACCGGGCCCGCGCGTCGGGGTCACCGGCGATGTGCGGGCGCAGGGCCTTGATGGCGACGGCCCGGCCCGCGCGGTCCAGGCCGAGATAGACGACACCCATGCCGCCCTCCCCCAGCAGGCCGGCCAGGCGATAGGGACCGAGGGTGTCGTAGGCCGCGGGCAGCCCGGCGGGCGGCGTGGTCGACGACGTGCTCATACCCTCCACGGTACGTGCTCGTGGTGAACCGTCGCTGAGACCACCCGCCGCCCGGGGTGACGATCCGGCTACTACTGGCTGCTACTGGTTGATGTAGCCGACCAGGTGGTCGCGCTCGTCCTGCAGCTGGCTGATCCGGTGCTTGACCACGTCGCCGATGGTGACGATCGCCGCGAGCCGGCCGTCCTCGATGACGGGGACGTGGCGGATGCGGCGCTCGGTCATCGACCCGGCGAGGTCCTCGATCTCGTCGCCGAAGGAGCAGGTGTGCACCTCGACGGTCATGATCGTGGAGACCGGCTCCTGCAGGACCCCGGCCCCGGACCGGCCCAGGTGCCGCACCACGTCGCGCTCGCTGACGATGCCGGAGACGCTCGTGCCGTCGTCGCTGACGACGACCGCGCCGATGTTGTGGTCGGCGAGGAGCGTGAGCAGCTCGCCGACGGTGGCGTCCGGTCGCATGGTGACGACGTCGGAGCCCTTGGACTTGACCACGTCGGAGATCTTCATGTCGAGACCCTAGGCCCCTGCCCCCGCGCGCGCCAGAGGGACCCCCGCCTAGAGTGGCACTGCGCCGGGTAGGTGCAGGACCGGCGTGCCCGTCGGCCCGTCATACGACACCCGGCCCGCACGCCAGGATGCCCAGGCGCACCACGACGACCCGGGCGACACCAGAGGAGCTGATCGCACCATGGCGGACACCGCCGCACGGTACGACTTCGTGATCGCAGCCAACCGCCTCCCCGTGGACCGCGTCGTCGGCGAGGACGGGCAGGTCGAGTGGCACCGCAGCCCCGGCGGCCTCGTGACGGCCATGGAGTCCGTCATGAGCGGGCGCGACGGTGTCTGGGTGGGGTGGGCCGGCGAGCCCGGCGAGGCGCCGGAGCCCTTTGACGAGGCGGGCATGCGGCTGCATCCCGTGCCCCTGTCCGAGGACGAGATCCAGGGCTACTACGAAGGATTCAGCAACGACACGCTGTGGCCGATCTATCACGACGTGATCGTCCCCGCCCAGTTCCACCGCAAGTGGTGGCATCAGTACCGCGAGGTCAACGAGCGGTTCGCCAAGACCCTCGCCGAGGTCGCCGAGGAGGGCGCGACGGTCTGGGTGCACGACTACCAGCTGCAGCTCGTGCCGGCCTTCCTGCGTCAGCTGCGACCGGACCTGCGGATCGGCTGGTTCGACCACATCCCCTTCCCGCCGGTCGAGCTGTTCGGCCAGCTCCCCTGGCGCCAGGGGATCCTCGAGGGTCTGCTCGGCGCGGACTTCCTCGGCTTCCAGCGCCCCGGGGACGCCGAGAACTTCCTGCGCGCCTGCCGTCGCTACCTCGGTATGACGGTCAAGGGTGACGTCATCCACGTCGGCAAGGCGACCGGCGGGCACGACGTGCGCGCCGCCGCGGTGCCGATCTCGGTGGACTTCTCGAGCATGGACGAGCTGTCCCGCCGCCCCGAGATCAAGAAGCGTGCCAAGGAGATTCGCGAGTCGCTCGGCAACCCGAGCGCGCTCCTGCTCGGCATCGACCGGCTCGACTACACCAAGGGCATCCGGCACCGGCTCAAGGCCTACGAGGAGCTCCTCAAGGACGGCTCGCTCGACGGCGCCGACACGACCTTCATCCAGATCGCGACGCCGAGCCGCGAGCGCATCGACGCCTACATCGACCTGCGGGAGCACGTCGAGGGCGCGGTGGGGCGCATCAACGGCAACTACTCCGCGATCGGCTCCCCCGCCATGGAGTACCTCCACCAGGGCTACGGCCGCGAGGAGCTCGCCGCACTCTTCCTCGCCGCGGACGTGATGGTCGTGACGCCGCTGCGCGACGGCATGAACCTCGTTGCCAAGGAATACATCTCGTGCCGCCACGACAACGGCGGGGCGCTGCTGCTCTCGGAGTTCACGGGCGCCGCGGAGGAGCTGCGCGAGGCCTTCATGGTCAACCCGCACGACGTCATCGGCCTCAAGCGCACGATCATGGACGCCATCAACTCCTCCCCCCAGGAGCGCTCGCGCCGCATGAAGGCCCTGCGTCGCCGGGTCCGCCGCAACGACGTGCAGCACTGGGCCTCTGCCTTCCTCGACGCCCTCGAGGCCGCCCCGCACAAGCCGTCACGGCACGGGCCGCAGACCGAGCAGGCGCAGCGGCGCGAGCAGGAGGAGCGGGCCCAGCGCGAGGAGGACGCCCGTGGCGCCCAGGCCGCGCGCGAGGCGGAGCGTCGGTCCGAGCGGGACGAGCGCGACGAGCGGGACGAGCGCGACGAGCGCGACGGCAACGGCCGTGACGGCAAGGACGGGCGCTGACGATGGACGCACAGCTGCAGTCAGCGATCGACGAGCTCGCCTCTCGCGCAACGATCGTCGTGGCGACGGACTTCGACGGCGTCCTGTCGCCGCTCGTCGAGGACCCCATGGCGGCCCGCCCCCTGCCCGGCACGGTGGAGGCGCTGCGCGCCTTGGCTCGTATGCCGAGAACCACGGTGGCCGCCGTCTCCGGACGGGACCTCGAGACCCTCGGCGCCCTGACCGGCCTGGTTGACCTCCCGGACGACGAGCGCGTGGTGCTGGTCGGGAGCCACGGCGCCCAGACCTCGCGCCCCGAGGCCGGCGTCCATGCGCTCAGCGACGCCCAGACCATGGCCCTGCGGGCGCTCGACGCGGCGCTGACGGCGATCGTCGAGGCCCACCCGGGCACCCGCATCGAGCGCAAGCCCGCCGCGGTGGTCCTGCACACGCGCGGCGTCGAGCAGTCGGTGGCCGACTCGGCCACCGCCGACACCGTGGCCATGGCGTCCCAGCACTCCAAGGCCCACGTCATGCCCGGCAAGTGCGTGGTCGAGCTCTCGGTCGTGGACAGCGACAAGGGCTCTGCCCTGGTCGATCTCGCGGCGTGGTGCGGAGCGGACGCGGTCTACTACGCCGGCGACGACGTGACCGACGAGCGGGCCTTCGCCCGGCTCGGCGACGCCGACCTGACCCTCAAGGTCGGCGAGGGCGACACCGTGGCCCGGCACCGCGTGGCGTCACCGCAGGAGGCCGCCGAGGTCCTGGAGGCGTTGGTCGAGGCGCGGGCCCGTCATACGGCCTGAGCCCCTCCCCCAAGCTCCCCAAGGCCCCAGATCGTGAGGGTTTCCTCCAAGAATCGTGGAGGAGACACTCACGATCCTGCAGGAGCGGGACCTGCAGGGGGGCGGCGCGCGGCCGGGGCCGTCGAGGCGCGGACGACCAGCTCCGGCTGGAAGAGGTACTCGGTGCGCGGCACGGGGTTGCCGGCGATCTCGTCGAGCAGCGAGCGCACCGCGGCCTCCCCCATCGTCACGACCGCCTGGTGCACGGTGGTGAGCGGAGGGTTGGTGAAGGCCATCAGCGCCGAGTCGTCGTAGCCGATCACGGAGACGTCCTCGGGGACCCGCAGCCCGCGGGCCCGCGCCGCGCGGATCGCCCCGAGCGCCATCAGGTCCGACCCGCACACGATCGCCGTGCACCCCTTGCCGATCAGTCGGGTCGCGGCAGACGCACCGCCCTCGACGCTGAACAACGTGGCCTCGATGAGGGAGTCGACGTCGGTGCGGCCCAGCTGCCTCGCCATCACCGCGCGGTAGCCCTCGATCTTGCGGATCACCGGGACGTAGCGCTCGGGACCGACGGCGAGACCGATCTCGGTGTGCCCCAGCTGGATCAGGTGGGTGAGCGAGAGCTCCATGGACGCCACGTCGTCGTTGGACAGGAACGGCGCGTCGATCCCCGGGTAGTAGCCGTTGACGAGCACCAGCGGCAGCCCGGCGTCGCGCAGCCGCTGGTAGCGGTCCGGGCTGGTCGTCGTGTCGGCGTGCTGCCCACTGGCCACGATCATCCCGGCGACGCCGCGGTCGAGCAGCATCTCGGTGTAGTCGTCCTCGTGCATGCCGCCGGGCGTCTGGGTGCACAGCACCGGGGTGTAGCCGTGCACCGCGAGCGCCGTCTCGATGATCTGCGCGAGGACGGGAAAGATCGGGTTGTCGAGCTCGGGGACGATGAGGCCCACGAGGCCGGCCGTCTTGCGCCGCAGCTGCAGCGGCCGCTCGTAGCCCAGCACGTCCAGCGCCGTCAGCACCGACTGACGCGTCGACTCCGCGACGTAGGGCTTGTTGTTGAGGACACGGCTGACCGTCGCCTCGCTCACCTTGGCGTGAGCGGCGATGTCCACCAGGCGTGGTGGTCGCATGTGGTCTCCCTCGAGGACGGTCAGTCGGGTGGGTGCCGGCGTCGTGACGGCCCGCGTCACCAGGGCGTCTCCGGAGCTCCGGGCCAGACCCACACCGACACCCCCGGCCCGTCCGCCGCGAGGGTGATCGTGCCACCCTCGCGACCCAGGCGGGTGCCGTATGCCGCGACCGCCGCCTCGACGCCGGGGAGGTGACGCGTCGAGAGCCGGATGGGGGCGTGGGCGCCCCTGGACACGTGCACCAGGGCCGTCTGGTCGGGGTGCTCCCGCAGGAAGGTCAGCGAGTCGCCGTCGGCGTGGACCCACCGCAGACCACCTCGGCGCAGCGCCACGTGGTCGACCCGCAGGCGCACCAGTGCCTGATAGGCCTCGAAGATGTCTGTGTCCCAGCAGGACTCGTCCCACGGCATGGGTCGGCGTCCGTCCTCGCCCGAGTCACCCTCCATGCCCACCTCGTCCCCGTAGGTGATCATCGGGATGCCCGGCATCGTCAGCAGCAGCCCGGCCGCGGCGACCACCTGCCGGGCGTCCTCGCCGACGAGGGTGCGGACACGAGTGGTGTCGTGGCTCCCGAGCAGGGTGAAGGAGTGGGCGCGCACGGTCCAGGGGGACTGCGCCATGAAGTCGTCCACCGTCTCGCGGACGGCCTCGCCCCCGAGCCGGGGCACCCTGAGCGGAGATCCGAGGAACTTGGGGGCGAATCCCTTGTCCCGCAACCAGGTCCACACGGGCCGCGTGAATCCCGCGTAGTTCATCGCACCGTGCCACCCGTCCCCACGGATGTCGGTGCTGAAGTCGTGGACGTGCTCACCGACCAGGAGCGACCCCGGCGCGGCCTCGTCCACGGCCCTGCGCATCTCGCGGGCCACGGCGTGGTTGTGGTCCTGGGCGCCGTGACGTCCGGTCATGTTGGCGACGTCGACGCGCCACCCGTCCAGGGCGTAGGGCTGCGCCAGCCAGCGCCGCACGACGCCGTCGGGGTCGACGAGCACGCGACGCCACAGCTCGTCGCTGTCGTAGTTGAGCTTGGGCAGCGACGGGACGCCCAGCCAGGAGACGTAGCCGCCGTCGTCGCCCCACAGGTAGAACCAGCGCTCCGGCGAGTCGGGCTGCGCCACAGCGGTCTCGAACCACTCGTGCCGAGCGCCGGTGTGATTGGTCGTGAAGTCCCCGAGGACGCGCAGGCCGCGCCGGTGGGCCTCGAGGGTGAGCCGGGCCAGCGCGTCGTCGCCGCCCAGCAGCGGGTCCACGTGCTGGAAGGTGTCGGCGTCGTACCGGTGGTTGGACCGTCCGGGGAAGAAGGGGGTCAGGTAGAGCACGTCCACGCCGAGGCGCTCGAGGTGGTCGAGATGCTCGCGTATGCCGTCCAGGTCGCCACCGTAGAGCTGGTCGCCGATGATGCGACGGTCCCGCGTGACCGGCTCCTCCCAGCGGGCGGGGACGGCCCACTCGGGCGTGGGGCGCGCGTCCGCCCCGGCGGACCGAGCGAAGCGGTCGGGAAAGACCTGGTAGACGACGGCGTCGAGCGCCCACTCGGGCGGCGGGGCGTCGGTCGCGACCAGGCGGAAGTCCGCGGCGTCCGGGACGTCGCGGTCGTGCAGACCCGTGCCGTTGAGCCACTGGTAGCCGGCGGGTCCGCCGGAGAGCAGGAAGCGGTAGCCCGTCACGGGGTTGTGGACGACCACCTCGGCCTGCCACCACGTCTCGTGCTCGTCCTCGTGGACCACGACAGCGTCGACGTAGCGGCTCTCACCGTCGGGGGTGGTGCGGACGTGCACCGTCGTGACGCGGTCCGAGGCGTCCTCGGGCGCTGGCACCCGCAGCCGGATCTGGACCGTCTGGCCGAGCGCCGGGGCCTGGGTGGACACGTACAGCGGTGAGCCGTCGTGGTGGGGCTGGTCGAGCAGCCCCACCACGACGGTGTCCTCGGTGAGGGCCCGGGTCACTTCACCGAGCCCTGGGTGAGGCCGCCGACGAGCTGCTTCTGGAACAGCGCGTACAGAGCCATCACGGGAAGGGAGCACAGCAGCGAGCCGGCGGCGAAGAAGCCGAACTTCTCGTTGGCGTCACGTCCCTTGGACAGGGCGCGGAGCCCGACGGCCAGGGTCTGGTTGTCGACGTCCGTCAGGAAGACGCTGGCGAGCATGAACTCGCCGAACAGTCCGACGAAGGTGATCATGAACACCGTCACGAGGATCGGCATGGCCAGGCGCAGGATCATCGTGAAGAAGACCCGCGCGTGGCTGGCGCCGTCCACGATCGCCGCCTCGTCCATCTCCTTGGGCACCGTGTCGAAGTAGCCCTTGAGCAGCCACACGTTGCCCATGGCCCCACCGAGGTAGGCCAGGATGAGGCCCCACGAGGTGTTGAGCCCGAACTCCGGCATGACGTCGGAGATCTTGGCGAAGGTGATGTACATCGCCACGAGCCCGAGCGTCGCGGGAAAGAGCTGCAGCAGGAGCAGGCCGAGCATGCCCTCACGACGCCCGCGGAAGCGCATGCGCGAGAAGGCGTACGACGCGCACGCCGAGATGAAGGTGCACAGGAGCGCGCCGACACCGCAGATCAGCACCGAGTTCTTGAACCAGCTCCAGTAAGGACGGCTCGGGTCCGCGCCGAGGGACTTGAAGTTCTCCAACGAGAAGTGTCGCGGGATCAGGTCCGACGAGGCCAGCTGGCCCGACGGGTTGAGGGCCGCGGAGACGAGGAACAGGATCGGGAACAGCGCCCAGACGAGGGCGATGATGCCGAGCACGTGTCGCCACCACTGGGACCCGCCCTCGGCCCCGCCTGCCCGCGGCTTGGTGAGCTGCTGCTTCTCCTCCGGGGGGAGGGTGGCCGCCACCGGGCCGCGGACGTCTCCCACGCCGGCCGTGCTGTTCGTTCCGGGGTTCAGCTGGCTCATCACTGCACCTCTTCCAGGGACTTGGTGGCGCGGAACCCGGGCAGGGCCTGGATCGCCACGAGCGCGAAGATCACGACGGCCACGGCGGATGCGAGACCGTAGTTGGGGGCCGCGCCCGAGAAGGCCAGGCGGTAGGCGTACGTCACGAGCAGGTCGGTGCTGCCCATGCCCGCGCTGCCCCCCTCGAAGGGACCGCCCTCGGTGAGCAGGTAGATGAGGGTGAAGTTGTTGAAGTTGAAGCCGTAGGACGCGATCAGCAGCGGTCCCACGGCCACCATCAGCAGCGGCATGGTGATCCGCGTGAGGGTCTGGAAGGAGCCTGCCCCGTCGATCTTGGCGGCCTCCTTGACGTCGCTCGGGATCGACTGCAGCGCACCGGTGCACAGCAGGAACATGTACGGGAAGCCCAGCCACAGGTTGGTGATCAGGATGGCGACCTTGGCCCAGAACCCGTCCCCGATCCAGTCGATGTTGAGGCCGGTCAGGGTGTTGATGAGCCCGTAGTCCTGGTTGAACATGCCTCGCCACAGGAGCGCGGTCACGAACACGGGGATGGCGTACGGGAGGATCAGCAGGGTGCGGTAGACCGCCTTGCCCTTGAGGTTGGGCGAGTTGAACAGCAGGGCGATCAGCATCCCGAGGACGAAGGTGGAGATGACCGTGCCGCCCGCGAAGATGATGTTCCAGACGAACATCTTGAGGAACCCGGAGCGCATAGTGGAGTCGCTGAAGATCGTCGCGTAGTTCTTGGTACCGACGTTCTCCTGCCAGCCCTGGGAGAAGGACTGGCCGGAGCCGTCGGTCGCGACGTACTTGCTGTCCTGGGGCTTGTAGGTCAGCTTGCTCTTGGTGTCCGTCAGCGTGTCCGAGGCGGCGTCGTAGGTGATGGTCGCCCGGCCCTCGTACGCCGCCGAGAGACCCTGCATCTTGATGCCGCTGCCGTCCTTGCTGGGGACGGCGAACTGGCCGAGGTCCTTGGACCGCGCGTTGGCCTGCCGGCCCGTGAGGACCGTGTAGCCCTTGGCCTTCGTGATCTTGCCCAGCGCCGACTTCTCGACGTCGCTGTCGGCGAGGTCCGTCAGACCGTTCACGTCGCCGACGACGCTCTTGCCCTGCGGGTCCGTCAGCAGGAGGGACAGGGCGCCCGTCGTGGGGTCCGTGCCCTCCTTGACCGCCACGCTGGCCTTGTAGCGGGTCGAGCCAGGCACGACCTGGACGGAGTTGGCGACGATCTGCTTGACCGCCTCGTCCTTGGTGCCGAGGTGACCGTCACCGTAGTTGGTGAAGGACACCATGATCGTGAAGATGATGGGCCACACCTGCAGCGCCAGCAGGCAGAGCATTCCGGGGAGCAGGTACTTCATGGGCACGGCACGGCGGGTCGCGTAGACCGCGAGGATGCACAGGCCGACGAAGGCCACCGTGCTCACGCCGAGCCACATGCCCTGGGCCGACATGCGCGTCGCGATCCAGAAGACGAGCGCCATCGCCAGCGCGATGCCACCCCACTTCAGGACCAGCGCGGGGGCCGAGGTCCGAGACATAGGAGGGTCCTAACCAGTACGTCGTCGTAAAGGGGGTGGTGCAGGCATGCCGGCCCGCAGGGCGCGAGCCGGCATACCTGTCATGCGGGGCTCGGTCAGCCCTTGGCGATGTTGGTGGTGATCTCCTTGGCAGCGGCGTCCAGGCGAGCCTTGGGCTGGGCCTTGCCGGAGATGATGTCGGCGGTGGCGAGGCCGAAAGGCTCCCACACGGCGTTCATGGCCGGGATGTTGGGCATCGGAGCGCCGTCCTTGCCCGCCTCGAACCACGCCTTGATGTCCGGGTTGGACGCCGCGACCTCGTCGTAGGCCTCCTTGAGGGCCGGCGGGCGCTGCCCGGCCTCGAAGAGCGCCAGCTGGAGGTCCTTGCGCGGCACGTAGTTGGTGACGAACTCCTGCGCCATCTGCGCGTTCTTGGCCTTGGCCGAGACGTAGAACATCTGGACCCCGCTGAACGGCTTCATCGCGCTGCCGCCCTCGAGGGACGGGAGGTTCGAGATGGCGTACTTGACGCCGGCCTTCTTGGCGGGGGGGACCGACCAGGGGCCGGTGATCATGAACGGCACCTTGCCGGTGCCGAACAGCTGGTCCATGTTGGTGTCGTCGACGTTGGTCGACAGGACCTTCTGCTGGCCGAGCTTGGCGAGGACCTCGCCGCCCTTGACCGAGCCGGCGCTGTTGACCAGGACCTGCTTGGGGTCGTAGTCGCCGTTGGCGCCCTTGGCGAAGATGCCACCACCCTCGAAGGCCGAGAGGTAGGGGTAGGAGTAGTAGGCGTTGCCCTTCTTGCCCACGAACTGGATGAGCGGCTGCGTCGCCTTGCCGGCCTTGACCAGCTCCTGGCCCTTGGCGACGAGCTCGTCCATGGTCTTGGGGGCGTCGGGGGCGAGCGCGGTGTTGCGCAGCAGGCCGATGTTCTCGATGGCGTAGGGGACGCCGTAGATCTGGTTGTTGAACTTGGTGCCGGCCATGGCCTGCGGCAGGAACTTGTCCTGGGTGGCCTGGTCGAGCTGTATCGGGCTCACGGTGCCGTTCTGCACGAGCTCACCGGCCCAGTCGTGGGCGCCCACGACGATGTCCGGGCCCTTGCCCACCTTGGTGGCGTCCTTGAACTGCTGGCGGGTGTCGGTGGCGATCTGGACGGCGACCTTCACGCCGTTCTCCTCGCCGAAGGCCTGCGCGTACTTGGTGACGGCGGGGGCGCGGTCGGCGTCGGACCAGATCACGAGGTCGGCGTTGGCGTCGCGCGCCGCGTCCTTGGTGCTCATCGTGGTCGGTGCGGCGGCCGTGGCACCAGCGCTGGACGAGGCGGAGGCCGAACCGGCAGGCGTGGTGCTGGACGAGGTCGTGGTGGCGCCACCGCCGCCACAGGCGGTCATGAGCAGAGCTGAGGCACCGACGACGGCGACGGGCCCGAATGCACGCTTGTGCATGTCATCTCCCTTGATGTTGGTCTCACGCGAAGTGCGCGTTGGCAAGATCTTGCAGCATCGCCCGGTGGTTTGCAAGAAGTTGCAGGGAACCCGGGTCTAGAACGGCCCCAAACCGTTGCAGCCCCCTAGATCAGGGTCAGAGCAGGTCGACAGAGCTGCAACCTGTTGCATACTGGCCCGAGCGACAACGACGTCCGCCACCTCATCGGCAACGCCGGATCGCCTCCTGGAGCCTGCCGGGTTCCAGGACCCCCTTTACAACGGATCGTCCGGCACGTTCCTGCCGGTGAAGGAAGGCAGACCATGGCAACGGTCAAGTTCGACAACGCAACCCGTCTCTACCCGGGCAACGACAAGCCCAGCGTGGACCGGCTCAACATCGACATCGAGGACGGCGAGTTCCTCGTCCTCGTCGGTCCCTCCGGATGCGGCAAGTCCACGTCGCTGCGCATGCTCGCCGGCCTCGAGGAGGTCAACGGCGGCAAGATCTGGATCGGCGACCGCGACGTCACCAACCTTTCCCCCAAGGACCGCGACGTGGCGATGGTCTTCCAGAACTACGCGCTCTACCCCCACATGAGCGTCGCCGACAACATGGGCTTCGCGCTCAAGATCGCCGGCGTCGACAAGGGTGAGATCCGCAAGCGCGTCGAGGAGGCCGCCAAGATCCTCGACCTCGAGCAGTACCTCGAGCGCAAGCCCAAGGCCCTGTCCGGTGGCCAGCGTCAGCGCGTGGCCATGGGCCGCGCCATCGTCCGCAACCCGCAGGTCTTCCTCATGGACGAGCCGCTGTCCAACCTGGACGCCAAGCTGCGCGTCCAGACCCGCACGCAGATCGCCTCGCTGCAGCGTCGCCTCGGCGTCACCACCGTCTACGTCACCCACGACCAGGTCGAGGCCATGACGATGGGCGACCGCGTCGCGGTCCTCAAGGACGGCATCCTGCAGCAGTGCGACTCCCCGCGCCGCATGTACGACCACCCGGACAACGTCTTCGTCGCCGGCTTCATCGGCTCCCCCGCCATGAACATCATGGAGGTCCCGGTCGCCGACGGTGGGGTCCGCCTCGGGCAGCACACCACCCCGGTCCCCCGCGACGCGCTCAACGACGCCGGCCGCAAGGTGATCATGGGCGTCCGTCCCGAGGACCTCGAGCTGTCCAACGAGGGCCTGCCTGTGACCGTCGACGTCGTCGAGGAGCTCGGCGCGGATGCCTACGTCTACGGCTCCACCGACGACGCCCACGGCTCGGGCCAGATCATCGCCCGCGTCGACGGCCGCCGCCCCCCGATGAAGGGCGAGCAGGTCTTCTTCGCGCCCAAGGCGGACCACATCCACCTGTTCGACAGCGAGTCGGGCCTGCGCCTCAACGACTGACCCACCTCAGGTAGTCACATCCACCCGAGCTAGCACGCCAGGCGGATGTGACCGACCCAGGCGGATCCCCAGCGCGAGCGGCGGTCACCCCACAGCGGGGCGGCCGCCGCTCGCGGCAGTCGACCCTACGGTCAGGGCGCCGGGGTGAGGGGCTTGTCCTTGAACCACGGCTGGGCGGCCTTGGTGTAGGTCCCGTCCCGCTTGGCGATCGCGAGCCAGCCGTCCACGACCTCCTCCCAGACGACGTCGCCCTGCGGCAGGAGATAGCCCTTCTGCGAGAAGTCGAAGGGCTTGTCGGGGTGCACCGCGCACAGCCGCGCACAGCTGCGGGTGCGTCGACGCCACCCACACCGTCTCGGAGGCGTCCGTGGTCATGACGTCGGCCCGGCCCGCGATGATCTCGTCGAAGATCGTGTTGTTGTCCTTCCACCGGATGATCCGGCCCTGCGGGTAGTGCTTGACCGCGAACTTCTCGTTGGTGCCGCCGATGGGTGTGATCGACCGGACGCCGGGCCTGTTGATCTCCGCCACGGTGTCGTAGTTGGCGACCTTGCTGCACAACGTGATCGGCGTCTTGCCCTCGGTCAGCAACGGCTCGGTGAAGAAGGCCTGCTGCAGCCGGTCGGTGCTGATCGAGATGCCACCCATCCCGGTGTCGCACCGAGCCGTGAAGTCCGGCATGAGCGTCTTTCACGTCGTCGGGACCCACTCGACCTTGACGCCGAGCCGTGCGGCCAGGTCCTGCGCCATGGTCACGTCGATGCCGCTGTAGGCACCCGTCCGTGGGTCCTTGTAGGTGAAGGGGCGGTAGGCCCCGGTGGTGCAGACGCGCACGCTGCCTCACGGATGCGAATCACGGTGGCCCTCCTCGGCATACGGCGGTGTGTGCCGTTGAACCTAGACCCCCCCGGTCGCGCCGCGGCGAGGCTCGTCTCGCCCGCCAAGATGTGGCAACCGCCGCCGGACCGGGTGTTCTGCCACGATGGGGGGATGGCGCTCGAGATCACCGCGGTCCGCCCTGACCCCGCCCTGCTGGACCTGCCCTGGTCCACCCCTCTGGAGGACTGGCCCGAGGAGAGGCTGGCTGCGCTCCCCCGCGGCATCTCCCGGCACATCGTGCGATTCGTGCGCGTCCCCGAGGGTGTGGTCGCGATCAAGGAGATCAAGGACGAGATCGCCTTCCGCGAGTACCACATGCTCCGCGCGCTCAACCGGCTGATGATCCCGTGCGTGCGCCCCTACGGCGTGGTCAGCGGACGGGTGGGCGCCGACGGCGAGCCCCTCGACTCCTGCCTGATCACCCACCACCTGCAGTACTCCCTGCCGTTCCGGGCGCTGTTCAGCCAGACCCTGCGCCCCGACACCGCGACCCGCCTCATCGACGCCCTCGCCGTGCTGCTCGTGCGACTGCACCTGCAGGGCTTCTGGTGGGGCGACGTGTCGCTGTCCAACACGCTCTTCCGGCGCGACGCGGGGGCCTTCGCGGCGTACGTCGTCGACGCGGAGACGGGCGAGCTGCGCGACCGGCTGTCCGACGGCCAGCGCGACCACGACCTCGACATCGCCCGGGTCAACATCGCCGGCGAGCTGATGGACCTCGAGGCCGGCGGGCTGCTGCCCGAGGGCAACGACCCCGTCGAGATCTCCAACCAGATCATGGCCCGCTACACCCAGCTGTGGCACGAGCTGACGGGCGTCGAGTCCTACAACGTCGGCGAGCGGTGGCGCGTCGACGAGCGGATCCGACAGCTCAACCAGCTCGGCTTCGACGTGGACGAGCTGGCCATGTCCACCGACATCGACGGGACCACGCTGCGCATCCAGCCCAAGGTCGTCGACGCCGGTCACCACAGCCGCCGCCTCCTGCGCCTGACGGGTCTCGACGTCGAGGAGAACCAGGCCCGCCGCCTGCTCAACGACCTCGACGCCTATCGCGCGGCGCTGGACGTGCAGGGCGAGGACGAGGCCATCACCGCCACGCGCTGGCTCAACGAGATCTTCCTGCCGATCACCCGCGCCATCCCCGCCGACCTGCGCGGCAAGCTCGAGCCCGCCGAGCTCTTCCACGAGCTGCTCGAGCACCGGTGGTACCTCTCCGAGCGCAACGGCCACGACGTGCCGATCGGGCAGGCGATGGCCGACTACATCCTGACGATCCTGCCGACCAAGCCGGTCGAGGAGACCGTCGTCGGCGTCGACACGGTGGAGATGCCGGTCGTCGCGCACCTGGACGACTGACTCGTCACAGATCGTGATCACCTGGGGGCATTCACGCACGAGGGGCGCCCTGCCGGTCCTATGCTTCGCGTGAAGCCATCACGAGGAGTGATCATGACCGACAACAGCAACAACCCGTATGCCGGACCGCCCGCCGGCTCGACGCCGTCAGGCTCGTCGCCGTACGGCGCCACCACGCCCGAGCCTTCGGCCTACGGCCAGGCAGGGGCGTACGGGCAGGCCCCCGCCGATGGGGAGTCCCACTCCTACGGGCAGGCCCCGGCATACGGGCAGGTCCCGGCATACGGCCAGGGCTCGGGTCCGACGGCGACGGCGGCGCTGGCGCCCTGGGGCAAGCGTGTGCTCGCCTCGGTGCTCGACGGACTGCTGACGCTGCCCGGCGCCCTCCTCATGACGATCGGCGCCGGCGTGATGGCCAGCGGGTCGGGCACCTCGACCGTCGACCCCACGACCGGTGAGATCCTGACGACCGGCGGCGACCAGGGCATGATCACGACCGGCCTGGTGCTGGTGGGCGTCGGCTGGCTGCTGGCGCTGGTCATCCAGATCTACAACCGCTGGGTGCGCGGCGGGCGCGGCCAGTCCTGGGGCAAGAAGGTCGCCGGGACCTGGCTGGTCTCCGAGCGCACCGGCCAGCCGATCGGCACGGGCATGGCCTTCGTGCGAGACCTGGCGCACTACCTCGACAGCCTGCCGCTCTACCTCGGCTACCTGTGGCCGCTGTGGGACGAGCGACGCCAGACCTTCGCCGACAAGATGTGCGGGACCGGCGTCACGACCGTCCCGCCGCGCCAGTCGTAGCGGCCGCGCACCACGGCGCAGCACGTCGCACCACACAGATCAGCCGGCCTTCGTCACACCCGCCTGGGGGACGAAGGCCGGCTGCTGTGACGGCCGGGGGTAGGTCAGCGGGTGGCGGCGCGCTGGCGAGCGATCTCGTAGAGCGTGACGCCGCAGGCGATCCCGGCATTGAGCGACTCGTTGCCGGACGCCATCGGGATCGACACGATCTGGTCGCAGGTCTCGCCCACGAGACGTGACAGGCCCTTGCCCTCGGAGCCCACGACCACGACGAGCGGCTGGTCGGCGAGGTCCAGCTGCGGCAGCTCGACGTCCCCATCCATGTCGAGCCCGATCACGAAGTAGCCCTGCTTGCGGTAGTCCTGCAGGGTGCGCGTGAGGTTGGTGGCCTGCGCGACGGGGACGCGGGAGGCGGCGCCGGCGGAGGTCTTCCACGCGGAGGCGGTCATGCCGACGCTGCGACGCTCGGGGACGACCACCCCGTGGCCACCGAAGGCCCCGACCGAGCGGATGATGGCGCCCAGGTTGCGGGGGTCGGTGATGCCGTCGAGCGCCACGACGAGCGGGATCTCCGGCGTCTGCGGGTCGACGAGCTCGGAGGGGTGGCGGTAGTCGTAGGGCGGGATCTGCAGCGCGAGCCCCTGGTGCACCGCTCCGTCGGTGAGCCGGTCCAGCTCGCCGCGGGGCGTCTCGAGGATGGGGATGTTGCGCTCGGTCGCGATCTTGAGGGCCTCGCGGACGCGGTCGTCGGAGTCGATGCGGCTCGCGACGTAGACCGTGCTCGCCGGGATGTCCGCGCGCAGGGCCTCGAGGACCGAGTTGCGGCCCGCGACGGTCTCGGTGCTGGTGCGGTTGCGGCGACCGCCGTGACCACCGGCACCGCCGCGACCGCCGCCGGCCCCACCGGTGCCCGGGCGACCACCCGCGGCACCCGCGGCGCCGGCCTTGGCAGCACGCTGCGCCTGCTTGTAGGCCTTGTGGTTGGGACGCTCCTCGGCCTTGGGCGTGGGGCCCTTGCCCTCGAGCGAGCGGCGGCGCTGGCCGCCGCTGCCGACGGAGGCGCCCTTGCGGGAGGCGCCCTTGCGCATCGCGCCGCGGCGCTGGGAGTTGCCTGGCATGGGATCAGTCCTTGGTGTCGGTGTTGCCGGTGGGGCCGGTGGTGCCCGCGGCGGCGGGGCGGGCCAGGGTCCAGCGCGCCCCGGACGGCGAGTCCTCGACGAGGATCCCGGCGGCCGTCAGGTCGTCACGGATGGCGTCGGCCGTGGCGAAGTCCCGCTCCTTGCGGGCCGCCGCACGGCGGTCGAGCTGCGCCTGGACGAGGACGTCGAGGGCGGAGCGCGCCACGTCGCCCTCGCCACCGCTCGCGTCCCAGTGCGGGTCGAGGGGGTTGACGCCGAGCACGTCCGTCATGGCCATGACCTGCGCCGCGAGACGTCGGGCCAGCTCACGGTCGCCGTCGTCGAGCGCGGTGTTGCCCGCCCTGACGGTGTCGTGGACGACGGCCAGGGCCCCGGAGACCCCGAGGTCGTCGTCCATCGCCGCGCGGAACTCGGCGGGGAACGGCTCGGCGGGCGCGTCCGGCATACCGTGCTCGACCGCACGACGCAGGAAACCCTCGATCCGCTCGACCGCCGCCTCGGCCTCGGCCAGGGAGCCCTCGTGGAACTCGATGGTGGAGCGGTAGTGCGCGGCCCCGAGGTAGTAGCGCAGCGCGAGCGGCCTGGTCTGGCGGGCGATCTCGGTGACGATCAGAGAGTTGCCGAGCGACTTGCTCATCTTTTCGCCCTGGACGGTCACCCAGGCGTTGTGCATCCAGTAGCGCGCGAACCCGAGCCCGGCCGCGTGCGACTGGGCCTGCTCGTTCTCGTGGTGCGGGAAGCGCAGGTCGACGCCGCCGCCGTGGATGTCGAACTCGTCGCCGAGGTACTTGCGAGCCATCGCGGAGCACTCGAGGTGCCAGCCGGGGCGGCCCGTGCCGTAGGGCGTCGGCCAGCTGGCCGTGGCGGGCTCGCCGGCCTTCCACCCCTTCCACAGGGCGAAGTCGCGCGGGTCGCGCTTGCCGCGCGGGTCGGCGTCCTCGGCAGCCTCCATGTCGTCGATCGACTGGCGGGTCAGCGCGCCGTAGGCCGGGAAGGACCGCACGTCGAAGTAGACGTCACCGCTGCCGTCGGGCGCCGCGTAGGCGTGGCCCTTGTCGACGAGGGTGTCCATCAGCGTGACCATCTCGGGGACGTGCCCGGTCGCGCGCGGCTCGTAGGTCGCGGGCAGCACGCCGAGCAGGTCCAGGGCCTCGGAGGTCTGGCGCTCGTGGTCATAGGACCAGGCCCACCACTCGGCGCCGTTCTCGGCGGACTTGCGCAGGATCTTGTCGTCGATGTCGGTGACGTTGCGCACCAGGGTCACGTCGTAGCCGTGGCCGGCGGTCAGCCAGCGCCGCAGGATGTCGAACGCGACGGCGAAGCGCACGTGACCGATGTGGGGGGCGCCCTGGGTGGTGAGGCCACAGATGTAGATGCCGACCTTGCCCTCGTGCAGTGGCTGGAACTCGCGCAGCTCGCGCGTGGCGGTGTCGTAGATGTGGAGACTCACCCGCCCCATGCTACCGGCGGCAGGCGTGGGGCCTCGCCTCCAGCGGACCTGCCCGAGGTAGTCACGTCCGCCCGGGTTGGCAGCCAACGGGCACCCCAGCGGATGTGACCAGGGCGGGTCGATTCCGTCAACGCCCCAGATATCGCCGTATGCCGGCGGCCAGCGCCACGGCCTCGCGCTGCCGGAAGGCCGCTGACCCCAGCAGGCGGGCGTCCCGCGGGTGGCGCAGGTTGCCCGCCTCGAGCATCACGGCGGGGACGGTCGACAGGTTGAGGCCCCCGATGTCGGTGCGCCGGCTGAGTGCGGTCCCCCGCCCGACATAGGTCGAGCGCGGCATCCCGGTCCCGGCCGCGAACGCGTCCCGCACCGCCACGGCCAGCCGCTCGGACCGCTGCTGCACGGCCGGCCCGCCCGCCATGCGCGGCGAGTGGATGACGTGGAAGCCCCTGGCCCGCGGCGAGAGGTTGCCGTCGTCATGGATGGACACGACCAGCGTCGCCCGCGCCTGATTGCCGATGGCGGCCCGCCGGTCGATGCACGGCCCGAAGCCCCGATCGTCGGCCCGGGTCAGCACCACGCGCGCGCCCTGGGCCCGCAGCACCGTCGCGAGCCGGGTGGCCGTGTCCCACACCTGCGCGTGCTCGGGGTAGCCGGCCGCGGTCTGGGTGCCGACGGTGTTGCAGGTCTTCCACAGGCCGTTGCCGGCGTAGACCTTGCGGGCGAGCGCCTTGGGGTTGCGGCCGTTGCCCCCGTTGTGACCAGGGTCGACGACGATCGTGGTGCCCGCGAGCGGCGATCGGTTGCCGGCTGGCCGGACCGCGGACGGTGGGTCGGCTGACGGGAGGGCCGACGCCCCTGGGGCGAGGGCGGACGCGGCCGCGACGGCGGCGGTGATCGTGGCGGCGACCCACGCGTGCCGCGGGCCTGCGTGGTGGCGGGCGGGGTTCGTCATACGGCCAGTGTCCTCGCCGCAGGCGACTCTCCCAACCCCGGCGGCCCGGGCTGCCAGCGGGCGCGAGATCAGCCTGGGTTGGTCACATCCGCCTGCCGTGCGAAGCCGGGCCGATGTGCCTACCTGAGGTAGACGAGGGCGGTCGCGATGCCCAGCACGCCCTCCTCGCGGCCGGGGAACCCCAGCCCGTCGGTGGTCGCGCCGCTGATCGACACCGGAGCGCCGACCACCTCGCTCATCAGCGCCTCGGCCTCGGCCCGCCGCCGGCCGACCTTGGGGCGGGTGCCGACGACCTGGACCGCGACGTTGCCGATCTCGAACCCCGCCTCCCGCACGATCCGGCAGGCCTCGGTGAGCAGCGTGACCCCGCTCGCCCCCGACCACTCGGGTCGTCCGGTCCCGAAGTGCTGCCCGAGGTCACCGAGCCCCGCCGCCGAGAAGAGCGCGTTGCACGCCGCGTGGGCGACGACGTCGGCGTCCGAGTGCCCCTCGAGCCCGACCTCCCCCTCCCAGAGCAGCCCGGCCAGCCACAGCTCGCGCCCCGACCCGGCCGCCGCGAACGCATGGATGTCGGTGCCGATGCCCACGCGGGGGACGACGGGGTTCATACGACGGTCTCCGGTTCGAGGTCGGGGGTGGTGGACAGCGAGGCCGTATGCCGGTGCGCACGGTCCAGGTCCGCGGGCGTGGTCACCTTGAACGACAAGGGGTCTCCCTCGACGACGAGGACGTGATGGCCGAGCGCCTCGAGCAGGGCGGCGTCGTCGGTGGCGGAGATCCCGCTGGCGTGGGCCGCCTCGAGCTCGTCCCGCACGAAGCCCTGGGGCGTCTGCACGGCGCGCAGCTGCTCGCGCGGCGGGGTGGAGCGCACGACCCCGCGCTCGTCGACGACCTTGACCGTGTCGACGACGGGCAGCCCGGGCACCACGGCGACCCAGCCGTCACGCACCGCGTCGACCACCCGCTCGTAGACGTCCAGCGGGGTGAAGCAGCGGGCGGCGTCGTGGACGAGCACGACCTGCGGCTCGGCGAGGTCCCCCTGCGCGTCGGCGTCGTCGAGCTCGTCGCCGAGGCCGTCGTCGAGGGCGGCGAGACCGGCCGCCACCGAGGCCGTGCGGTCCGCGCCCCCGGCGACCACGTGCACGGCACTGCTCGTGCGGATGCCGTCGATCAGCTCGATGACCGCCTCGAGGTGGGTCGCCGGCGCGACAACGACGACCTGCACGAGGCTGGACACCTCCAGCGCGGTGCGGAGGCTGTGCTCCAGCAGGGTGCGCCCGCCGACCTCGACCAGGGCCTTGGGCAGGTCGGCCCCGAGTCGGCTGCCCGACCCGGCGGCCACGATGATGACGGCGACGCTCACGAGGTCACTGTAGACGCGGCGAGGCCCCCACCGCGGGCAGCGGTGGGGGCCTCCGGACGTTGCGGGGTGGAGCGCCTCAGGAAGCGAGGACCTCGTCGAGGATCGACTCGGCCTTCTCCTCGTCGGTCTTCTCCGCGAGCGCGAGCTCGGACACCAGGATCTGACGAGCCTTGGCCAGCATGCGCTTCTCGCCGGCGGACAGGCCGCGGTCCTTGTCGCGGCGCCACAGGTCACGCACGACCTCGGCGACCTTGTTGACGTCACCCGAGGCGAGCTTCTCCAGGTTGGCCTTGTAGCGGCGGGACCAGTTGGTCGGCTCCTCCGCGCACGTGGCCCGCAGGACCTCGAACACGTGGTCCAGGCCCTCCTGGCCGACCACGTCGCGCACGCCGACGAGGTCGCAGTTCTCGGCGGGGACCTCGATGGTCAGGTCACCCTGGGACACCTTCAGCTTCAGGTAGATCTTGTCGACACCCTTGATGGTCCGGGTGTTGATCTCCTCGATGAGCGCCGCCCCGTGATGCGGGTAGACGACCGTTTCTCCGACCTTGAACGCCATGTAGTCAAGCCCCTTTCGCGACCGCCATCATATCACGCAAATCAGCCCGGATAAAGCCCGAGGACGGGCATTTGTGCAGGTCAGGGCCCACGAACCACAACGTGGGATCGTTCAACAGGGTCTTGACGAATGGTCAACGACGCGCTACGCGCGCGTCGCCGGTCTTGGACGTCGCTGCGGTGGGCGCGTGGCCCGGGCCGGGTGTGGCGCGCGTGGGCCGAGCCGGATGAGGCGCGCGTGGGCCGAGCCGGGTGAGGCGCGAGGCGATATGGTGTCGCCGTGACCCGTGACGACTCCCACCGCCCCGCGACCCCGATGGCTCGTGCCGCCCGGGTCCGCCGCGCCACCCTGACCCTCGGCACCGCGGCCCTGGCCACGGTCGGCCTCACCGCGTGCAACACGATGTCCCCGCAGCAGACGGACGTCAGCTATGCCCCGGCCGACGGCGTCGAGCTCGACCTCGGCCCGGTCAAGGTCCGCGACCTGCTCGTCGTCAGCGCGGGCGAGGGCAAGGGCGGTGCCCTGAACGGCCTCGTCGTCAACCAGGGCAACCAGCCCGCTCAGGTGTCCTTCTCCCTCGGGGAGTCCGGCTCCCCCGTGACCACGACCGTGGAGCCCGGCCAGGCGGTCTCCCTGGCGTCCGAGAAGGTCTCGGTCCCCAGCGTCCCGGTCAAGCCCGGCGCCATGGTCAACCTCCAGGTGGGCACCGCCACCAACGGCATGCAGAACCCCCTCGTCCCCGTGCTCCCGCCGACCGGGTACTACGCCACCGTGACGCCGACCGCGCCGAGCGGATCCGGCAGCGCCACGGCGACGCCCACCGGCACCGCGACCGGCAGCGCCACGACCACCCCGAGCACCAGCGAGAGCGCCACCGCGCCGACGCCGAGCACGTCCGCCGCGACCCCGTCCGAGACCGCGACCACGTCTGCGGGCTGACGGACCGGCATACGGCCGGACCAGCACCCGCGGAACCCGACCCGCGCCCCGGAGGCTCCCGGGCGCGGGTCGGTGGGGATCAGACCTCGAACTTGTAGCCCAGCCCACGCACCGTCACGATGTGCACCGGGGCGCCGGGGTCCGGCTCGATCTTGGCGCGGAGCCGCTTGACGTGGACGTCCAGCGTCTTGGTGTCCCCCACGTAGTCGCTGCCCCAGACGCGGTCGATGAGCTGCATGCGGGTGAGGACCCGGCCGGCGTTGCGCAGCAGCATCTCGAGCAACTCGAACTCCTTGAGCGGCAGGGCGGTCGGACCCCCGTTGACCGACACCGTGTGCCGCTCGACGTCCATGCGGACCGGCCCGACCTCGAGGGTTGCCGGCACGAGGTCGTCCGGCTCGCTCATCCGCCGCAGCACCGCCTTGATCCGGGCGAGGAGCTCGCGGCTGGAGTAGGGCTTGGTGATGTAGTCGTCGGCGCCGATCTCGAGGCCCACGACCTTGTCGATCTCGCTGTCCTTGGCGGTGAGCATGATGATCGGGACCGACGACCGCTGGCGGATCGAACGGCAGACGTCGACGCCGGACAGGCCTGGCAGCATCAGGTCGAGGAGCACCAGGTCGGTGCTCGACCGCTCGAACTCCGCCAGCGCCTCGGGGCCGGTCGCGGCGATCGCCACGTCGTAGCCCTCCTTGCGCAGCAGGTAGGACAGCGGGTCGGAGATGGACTCCTCGTCCTCGACCACCAGGATGCGGGTCATGCTCACTACCTTTCCTCGTCCGGAGACCTCCGGTCGTGCTCGATGCTAGGGGCGCGGCTGCTGCTCGCCCAGGTCGGTCAGCGCGGCGGCGGGGAAGGACAGGGTGAACGTCGACCCCTGCCCCGTCTGGCTCCACAGCCGCACCTCGCCGCCATGGTTGGCGACGACGTGCTTGACGATGGACAGGCCGAGGCCCGTGCCGCCGGTCGATCGTGACCGCGCGGGGTCCACGCGGTAGAAGCGCTCGAAGACGCGGTCCTGCTCGTCCGGGGGGATGCCCGCCCCTAGGTCGCTGACCACCACCTCGACCACGTCGCCCTGGCGCTCCACGATGACCCGCACGGGTGCACCGTCGTCGGAGTAGGCCACGGCGTTGTCGACGAGGTTGCGGATCGCGGTCGTCAGCAGCTCGCGGTCGCCGTAGACGATGGCCCGGTCCCCCGTGGTCACGCTGATCTCGATGCCCTTGCCCTCGGCCACGAGGCGGCACCGGTCCGCGGCGTCCGCGGCCGCCCCCGCCACGTCCACGGGCGCCGGCTCGGTCAGGGTGTCGGCCACCTGCAGGCGGGACAGGTCGACGATCTCCTTGACGAGGCGGGTCAGCCGCTCCGACTCGACCTTCATCCGGCCGGCGAAGCGGTGCACCGCCTCCGGGTCGTCCGCGGCACCTTGCACGGCCTCGGCCAGCAGCACGAGGCCGCCCACCGGTGTCTTGAGCTCGTGCGAGACGTTGGCGACGAAGTCGCGGCGGACCTCGTCGACCCGGTTGGCGTGCGTGCGGTCGTCGACGAGCAGCAGGACGTGCCCGCTCGAGAGCCGTGCGGCGCGGACGTGGGCGACCATCCGGCCCCGGCCCAGCGGGCCCCGCGGGAGGTCCAGCTCGGTCTCATGGACGTCCCCGGAGCGCCGCACCTCACGAGCGAGCGCGACCAGCTCACGATGGACCAGCTCGCCCTCGCGGACCAGCCCGTGTTGCACCGCGGCCTGCGTCGACCGGACCACCGCGTCGGAGGCGTCGAGGACGATGCCGATCGAGCGCAGGACCGCGAGGACGTCCTCGACCCCCGGCTGCAGCTCGGCGGTGTCCGGGCTCGTGCTCACGGGAGCCTGTCCCTCTCGGTGACGACGGCGGAAACGGTCCGACCAACCTGTGGTCATGGCGGACCCCGTCAGGGCACCGACCAGCGCGACAGCGCCGAACGTCACCACGGGATCCACGCGACGAGGATACGCAGCAGCGGAACCGGCCGACGCACGCCTCGCAGGTCAGCATGGCCGTGACGACCCCCGACACGCACGCCGGCGCGGTGATCACACGGTGTGATCGCCAAGTGTTCATCCGTGGTCCTCAGCTCGTTAACGCAGCCCTGGGACGCTCGCCGAGGCGCGATCCTGGGACACCCGTGCGCGCCTGCACCTACGATCTAGTTGGGCAGCCGACCGCGACTGCGCCGACGCCCCTGCACCGCAGTGAGAGGAATCCATGCGCGACGCGTTCCACGAGGAGCTCGACCAGATCTCGGACAAGCTCGTCGAGATGTCCCGCCTCACCGGCTCGGCGATGGGCCGGGCGACCATCGCCCTCCTCGACGCCGACCTCGAGCTCGCCGAGTCCGTCATCGAGGCGGACCAGGCCATCGACCAGATGCGTCGTGAGCTGGACGACACCGCGGTCGACCTGCTCGCCCGCCAGCAGCCCGTCGCCACCGACCTGCGCATGGTCGTGACGGCGATGCGCATGAGCGCCGACCTCGAGCGCATGGGCGACCTCGCCCGGCACATCGCCAAGGTCGCCCGGCTCCGCTACCCCGAGTCGGCGATCCCGGCCACCCTGCGCGGAACCATCACCGAGATGGGCCACGCCGCAGACAAGATCGTGGCGCAGGCCGGCTCGATCATCGCCGGCAAGGACGTCGCGGCCGCCGTCGCCCTCGAGACGCAGGACGACGAGATGGACGCCCTGCACCGCCAGGTGTTCGAGCACCTCCTCGGCGGGCACTGGGACGCCGGCATCCAGGCCGCCGTCGACGTGACCCTCGTCGGGCGCTACTACGAGCGCTTCGCCGACCACGCGGTGTCGGTCTCCCGCCGCGTCGTCTACCTCGTCACCGGCGAGTGGGCGCAGGACGGCGTCGAGCTCCCGGGCATCGACGCCGGCGACGACGACTGATTGCCGCCTGTACGGCGAGAAGGCCCGACCCCGCGTGGGGTCGGGCCTTCTCGGCATACGGCCTGAGCAGATCAGCCTGGGTTGGTCACACCGGCCGGGGTTGGTCACACCCGCCTGGCGTGCCCGGAAGTTGT
>NZ_DKGR01000004.1:64041-78146 GCF_002453335.1 Arsenicicoccus sp. UBA6765 | reverse complement strand
CACGGAAGCGTCAGAAGAGCCCGAAATGTCGCGCCCGGCCACGAGGCGGCGGACCGCCATCGCGTCGAGGAAGCCCAGGGCCAGGTTGTCGCTGAGCGAGACCACGGCTGTGGGCCGTTCGCGGCGGTCCAGCGCCAGTGCGGCGACGGACTCGCCGTCCGACCTATCCCACCCCGCCGCCTGCAGGATCTGCACCTCGCAGCCCGCCAGCCCGGCCAGGATGCCGGCG
Source organism: Arsenicicoccus sp. UBA6765 (assembly GCF_002453335.1). Taxonomy (NCBI): domain Bacteria; kingdom Bacillati; phylum Actinomycetota; class Actinomycetes; order Micrococcales; family Intrasporangiaceae; genus Arsenicicoccus; species Arsenicicoccus sp. UBA6765. Next base: position 77,917 of record NZ_DKGR01000004.1, on the reverse strand, counting down.
AGGCGCAGCCAGGCCTGGGGGCCTTCGAGCAGGGGGGCGAGCTCCTCGGGGGAGGCGAGGCGCTCCCTCTCGTCGGACAGGGCCGGACCGAGGAGCACCCACACGCGACGGTGCCCGAGCCCCACCACGTGCGCGGCCGCCTCCCGTGCGGCGGCGCGTTCGTCGATGGAGACGTAGCAGTCACCCACCGGGTCGCCGGCCACGACGGGCAGCCCTCGCGCCCGCGCGGCGTCCATCACCGGATGCACGTCGCACATGGCGGCGATGCCGTCGACGCTGGTGTTGCGGACGGCGTCGAGGCCGGCCACGTCGTCCGCAGCCACCGACATGAGGACGATGCTCGACCGCTGTGCCTCCATGCCCTCGGCGAGACCTGCGAGCCACTCCGTCGTGAAGGGGTCCTGGAAGGCGTAGGCCAGCGAGTCCTCGAAGACCACCCCGAAGGCATTGGCTCGCCCCTGGCGCAGTGCCCGGGCCGCCGCGCTCGGACCGGCGTAGCCCATCTTGGTCGCGCGGTGCAGGACGCGCGCTCGAAGCTCGGAGGACAGCTGGTCGGGCCGGTTGAACGCGTTGCTCACCGTCATCACCGAGACACCCATCACCTCGGCCACGTCCTTCATGGTCACTCTCATCATCGCGACCTCCTGGGTCGATCTCCAGGGTGATCTGTAACGTTAAAGAGCACAAGGCCCCGCTGATCCTTACGACAGCCCCGCAGAGGCTTCTCGGGCACCTTCGTCGCCCAGGGCCCGAGCACCACGGCCCGTCAGCTCGCCAGGTGCTCGGTCCTCGAGCCGCGGCGACCCGCGTCAGCCCTGCAGGGCGTCGCCCCACTCCAGCTTGCGGGCCCGCTTGTAGCCCGCGCCCTGCCGCTTGGACACGAGGCGCTGCGCGGCGGTGCCGTCGGCCTGGCACAGCGGCAGCCCGACGAGACCCTTGCGGATCATCGGGTGGCGGATCACGCGGGCGGCATACGGCTCGACGGGCAGGCGCGTGGCGAGGACATAGCTGAACTTCTCGTCCTCGTAGGACAGCTCCCCGCCCTTGACCGCCCGGTGCAGCGCGGATCGCTCGACGTGGGCGGGCAGGTGGCACCAGTCGTCCCCGACCAGCGGGCAGTCGAGCTGGTGGGGGCAGGGCGCAGCCACCTCAAACCCCCCGCCCAGCAACAGGTCCCGCGCCTCGAGCACCCGGCGATAGCCCGCAGGCGTCCCCGGCTCCACCACCAGCACCGTGCTCGCCGCCGCCATGGCGGTGGCGACGGCTTCGTGCCGCAGCGCGTCCGGCAGCTCGCCGACGACATACGACAGGGTGGCGAGGTCGGCGACGTCGCCGGGCGCACCAGGCCGCGCGCTGAGCCCCAGCGTCCAGGCGTGCCAACGGGACTCGCGCAGCGCCGCCACCGACGACCCCCTCGCCAACCGAGCCCCCAGCGTCCGCGCGGGCTCTGACTGCTCGAGCACGTCGACCTGCTCCAGCTCGGGAGCCCAGGCCGCCACGGCCCAGCCCGCCGCGCCCGTGCCGCCACCCAGGTCCACCAGCCGGCGCACGCGCAACGAAGGCACCGCCACCGTTGCCTGCTCGAGCACCGACCGCAGCGCCGCGACGGTCGCGGGCATGCGATAGGCGGCGTACGCGGCCACGGTCACCGGGTCGTCGAGGATGACCGACGCAGGGACCGAGCCCGAACGATAGGCCTCGATGAGCCGGGCCACGCGCCCCGCGAGCGCCTCGACCCGGTGGCCGGCCAGCGTCTCGGCGAGCACGTCTCGCAGCTCCTCCGCCACCACGCGGGAGTCGTGGTCCGGGCGGGCGAGGTCGTTCGGCATACGCACCAGTGTGGGCCATCACGACCGCTCGCCGAGCCCGCCAACCCGGTCGTCGAACGGCGTGCAACGGGTCGGGAACGGCCCTTGTGCCCCGGCCCGGCAGCCCCTACGGTCGGCCCACTGACCGCATACCGGTCCACGAGTCCGATATGCGAACACCCACAGACCCCACCATCTCAAGGACGAGCATGGCCAAGCACACCGCACGCCCGGACGAGCCGGACATCATCCACGACTCCGACGCTCCGACGACCTCCCCCACGGAGTATCGCCGCGTCGCCCTGGCCACCATGGTCGGCACGACCATCGAGTGGTACGACTTCTTCATCTACGCCAACGTGGCGGCCCTCCTCTTCGGCAAGCTGTTCTTCAGCGGGCTCGGCGACTGGAAGGAGCTCGTCTCCTTCGCCACCATCGGCGTCTCGTTCTTCTTCCGTCCCGCCGGGGCGATGGCGATGGGCTACGTGGGCGACCGCTACGGCCGGCGCATGGTCCTCGTCTTCACGCTGATCCTCATGGGCATCGCCACCGCCTGCGTCGGCCTGCTGCCCACGACCCAGTCCATCGGCATGGCCGCGCCGATCCTGCTGATCGTCCTGCGCTGCCTGCAGGGCTTCTCGGCCGGCGGCGAGTGGGGCGGCGCCGCGATGCTCGCCGTCGAGCACGCGCCGCACGGCCAGCGCGGCAGGTTCGGGGCCTACCCGCAGATCGGGGTGCCGCTCGGCATGATGCTGGCCACGGCCTTCCTCACCGTGCTGTCCGCGACCCTGTCCAAGGACCAGTTCGAGTCGTGGGGCTGGCGCATCCCGTTCCTGTTCTCCATCGTCCTCGTCCTCGTCGGCCACTACATCCGGTCCAAGGTCGAGGAGTCGCCCGTCTTCGAGGAGCTCAAGGAGGCCCGCGCGCACAGCGCCGTCCCCCAGACGACGCTGGTCAAGAACCACCTCGGCGACGTCATCAAGGCCGCCGCGTCCTTCATGGGCAACAACGCCCTCGGCTACATGCTCGTCGGCGGGTTCGTCCTGGCCTACGCCACCAAGACCGCCAAGCCGCCGCTGGCCCGCACCGACGTGCTGCTGTGGGTCATGGCCGCCGCGGCGCTGTGGCTCGTCACCACGATGTGGGGAGCGATCCTGTCCGACAAGATCGGCCGCAAGAAGGTCTACATCATCGGCTACGTGCTCATGATCGTCGGCATGGTCCCGATGTTCATGGCTGTCCGGGAGGGCACCCTCTTCTGGGTCGCCGTCGCGCTGCTGTGGATCGCGATCCCCGAGGGCCTCACCTACGGCCCGCAGTCGGCGATGTTCGCCGAGGCCTTCCCCGCACACATCCGCCTCTCGGCCGTCTCCTTCGCCTACGCGATCGGCGCGGTCTTCGGCGGGGCGTTCGCGCCGCTGATCGCCGAGGCCATCACCAAGTCGACCGGCAGCGTCGTCAACGTCGCGTGGTACCTCATGGGCGTCGCCGTGATCTCGCTCGTCGCGGTGCTGCTGCTCAAGGACCGCACCAACGAGCCGCTCCACACGATGTCCGGCCACTGACAGCCTGGTCGGCCGTCCAGCAGCGAGGCCGTATGACGGTGGGGCCCACCGTCATACGGCCTCGTCGTCATCGGGCCCCGGCTCAGCGCCGCGGGGGACCGCCACGCGATTGACACGCGTTTGACCGTGCTAATCCGGCGGGAGGACGATGGACCCATGTGTTCCTACTGCGGGTGCAAGGACATCGAGCTGATCGGGCGCTACATGGAGGAGCACGACCAGCTCATCAACGAGCTCGGGGTGCTGCGCAGGGCGTGCGACCAGCAGGACCTCGCCGCCGTGCAGGCCGCCTGCCAGCACCTCGCCGGGCTGATGCAGCCCCACTTCGACTCCGAGGAGCGCAGCCTGTTCGCCGTGCTCCGCGAGGACGAGGACTTCACCGAGCACGTCGACGACCTGTGCTCCGAGCACGAAGATCTGTGGGTGCTGTTCGACGCGGTCAAGGCGGGCGACTTCGGGGGCTACAAGGCGTTCGAGGACCGGCTGCGCGTGCACATGGACCGCGAGGACAACGGCCTGTTCCCCGCCGCGGCCGTGTCGCTCGACGGCCCGTCCTGGGACCGCATCATGGAGCTTGCCTGACGCCTGCCGGATTTTTGTGAGCTCCCAGCTCACGAAGCACCGCCCAGACGCCCGCCAGACAGCAGTTTGTGAGCTCCCAGTTCACGAAGTGCTGCCCAGACGCCCGCCAGACAGCAGTTTGTGAGCTCCCAGCTCACGAACGGCAGCGCGATGGCTGCGGATGGTCGCGGCGATGAGCGTCAGCCCCGGAAGGGTCGGCGCGACGGCATACCGCCGGTGGAGTCGGTCGGCTTTGTCGCGGCACGAGCAGTGATCGGGTCGTGATCCCGTATGTCGAGCGTGGCCCTCGCCCAGGTTGCGCGCGTAACGTCAAGGTATGCCCGCCGTCGCTGAACACCCTGACACCACCGGAGCCTCCCGCGCCGCGTCCTCGCCGAGCGTCGCGCAGCGGCCGGTGGAGGCCTTGCGCCAGGTCAAGCCCAAGCTGCGCGGGTGGCTGCACGCCGGCATGACGCCGGTGATATTCTTCGCCGGGCTGGTGCTGTGCGTGTTCGCGCCGACGCTGACGGGACGCATCGGCAGCGCGATCTACCTGGTGGCGGCGCTGCTGCTGTTCGGCACGAGCGCGACCTATCACCGCGGCACGTGGAACGAGAAGGTCTACGCGGCGTTCCGGCGCTGGGACCACGCCAACATCTACGTGTTCATCGCCGGTAGCTACACCCCGCTGGCGCTGCTGCTGCTCGAGGGTCGCTCCCGCGTGATCCTGCTGTCGCTGATCTGGGCGTGCGCGATCGCGGGCGTGCTGTTCCGCACGCTGTGGATCGACGCGCCGCGATGGCTCTACACCCTCCTGTATGTCGCGATGGGGTGGGCCGCGGTCGGGTGGCTGACGCAGTTCTGGGCCGCCGGAGGCGCGGTGACGGTCATCCTCATCGCGGTGGGCGGTCTGCTCTACACCGGCGGCGCGGTCTGCTATGGCCTGAAGCGCCCCAACCCCTCGCCCACCTGGTTCGGCTTCCACGAGGTGTTCCACGCCTGCACGATCCTGGCGGCGATCGTGCACTACATCGCCATCGCCTGGGTCATCTTCAGCTGACGCGCCAGCCTCACGCACCCCCGCACCCCGCACCCGCTGGCCGCATTGGTCACCAATCCCGTGTGGACGCCCATTGTGAACGTTCCAAAACGTTATTGGTGACCAATGGCGTGCGCTGGCGGGCCGGGGTCAGAGGCGGCGGGCGCTGGCGGGCCGGGGTCAGAGGCGGCGGGCGCTCGCGGGGCGGGGTCAGAGGCGGCGGGCGATGCGCTGGGCGCACTGCACGACCTGGTCAGCCAGGTCGGGGCGGGTGTTGTCGCCTACGTAGCTGACCGCGACGGCGGCAGGGACGTGGTGGCCGAGCAGCGGCGCTGCGATCGCCTGCACGCCGTCGAGCACCTCGCCGTTCGTCTGAGCCCACCCGCGCCGGCGACAGCGGACGGCGCCCTCGGGGTCGTCGGAGGCGGGGGCGTGCTGGGCCAGCAGCGCCAGGCCGGGGGCTCCCCGATCGATGGGGTGGACCGTGCCGACCCGGTGGGTGAACATCGTCCCCGGCGTCGTGGGCTCCGCCACCATCAGCGTGACGCACTGGGCGCGCTCCTCCACGACGAGGAAGGCCGTCAGGTCGACCTCGTCCGCGAGCGCCCGCAGGTGCGGCGTCGCGATGGCCCGCAGGTCGGGGTCGAGGGTGCGGGTCAGTGCCACGAGGCCGTAGCCCAGGCGGAACCGGTCCGCGTCGTCCCGCGACACCAGGCGGTGCTCCTCCAGCGTGCGCAGGAGGCGGTAGACGATCGACCGGTGCAGCCCCGCCGCCTCGCCGACCTGGGCGATGGTCAGCGGGCGGGGCGCGGCGGCCAGCACCTCGAGCAGCGAGAGCCCGCGGTCCAGGGTCTGGCTGCCGGACGGCTTGCCTCGGGACGTGGCCTCGGACGTGCTGGCGGCGGGCGCGGTCATGACGGATCCCCTCTTGCCGGTGCGCGGTTTCCGCCATACAGTCGTGAAAACCGATAAACGCACTCGCGACTCTATATGAGAACTCTCCGCATGGGAACTCACGCGGTGCGCCAGCGCAGCCACGACGACACAGGAGTCCCCATGGCCAAGCCCTTCGCCTCGTCCGCCGACCTCGACCCCAAGGAGCAGACGCTCGAGGTGCTGGCCGACGGCGTCTACGCACTGACCGCGGAGGGCGACCCCAACATCGGGGCGGTCGAGGGCGAGGACTTCGTGGTGTGCTTCGAGGCGCTCGCGACCCCCGTCGCCGCGCGCGACTGGCTCGCCAAGCTCCGTCAGCACACCGACAAGCCCGTGCGGTGGCTCGTCCTCAGCCACTACCACGCGGTGCGCGTGCTCGGCGCCAGCGCCTTCGACGCGGAGACGATCGTCGCGCACGACCTGACCAAGACCCTCATCGACGAGCGCGGGCAGCAGGACTGGGACAGCGAGTTCGGCCGCATGCCAAGGCTGTTCAAGGAGCCCGAGTCCATCCCCGGGCTGACCCACCCGGACCAGACCTTCGACGACGAGCTCGTCATCCCGCTCGGCGGCGACCGCGGCGACGTCGTCCTGAAGCACTGCGGCCGCGGCCACACCGCCGGCGACATCATCATGTGGATCCCCAAGCACAAGGTCCTCTTCGCGGGCGACCTGGTCGAGTCGCAGGCCGCGCTCTACACCGGCGACGCCTTCCACCGCGACTGGTCCACGGGCACCCTCGACCAGATCAAGTCGTATGGCGCGGAGCACCTCATCGGCGGACGCGGCGCCATCGCCCACGGGCGCGAGGAGGTCGACGCGGCCATCGAGCAGACGCGGGACTTCCTGACGACGATGCTGCGCGAGGTCGGGGCGGTGCACGAGCGCGGCGGCACGGTCAAGGAGGCCTTCGAGGCGACCCACGCGGCGCTCGCCCCCAAGTACGGCAAGTGGCCGATCTTCGAGCACTGCGCGCCGTTCGACGTGCAGCGCGTGTGGGACGAGCTCGACGGCATCGACTGGCCGCGCATCTGGACGGCGGAGCGGGACCGCGAGGTCTGGGACAAGCTGCAGGACTGAGCGACTGATCGACGCGACCGCGAATTTAACCTGAGAGCAAGGACATCGACGTCATGCCTCACGAATCCACCACCCCACCAACGCTTTCCGACGACCAGAGGGTCCTCGTCATCGGGGCGGGACCCGTCGGCCAGACCGCGGCGCTGCTGCTCGCGAGCTGGGGAGTCCCGGTGCTGCTGCTGGACTCTCGTCCGGAGCGGGACCCGATCGGCTCCAAGGCGCTGTGCCAGCAGAGGGACGTCCTGGACGTGTGGGACCACGTCGGCGCGGGTCGCCAGGTGGCGGACGAGGGGCTGACCTGGACGCGGGCGCGCACCTTCTATCGCGACACCGAGCTGTTCTGCCAGGGCTTCGTGGACAAGGGGCGGTCGCCGTTCCCGCCGTTCGTCAACATCAGCCAGACCCGCACGGAGGAGCTGCTCGACCAGCAGATCGCCCGCTCCGCACTGATCACCTATGCCTGGGGGCACCGGGTCACCGGCCTGCGCCAGGACGCCGACCACGTGACGCTGACCTGCGAGACCCCTTCCGGCACGGTCGATCTCACGGGGTCCTATGCCGTCGCGGCGCCCGGCTCCAAGGGCGGCCCGATCCGCGACCTGATGGGTCTGACCTTCGACGGCCTGACCTTCGACGACCAGTTCCTGATCTGCGACATCCGCGCGTCCCTGCCGGGGTGGGAGCAGGAGCGGCGGTTCTACTTCGACCCCGCGTGGAACCCCGGCCGTCAGGTCCTCATCCACCCGTGCCCCGACTCGACCTACCGCATCGACTGGCAGGTGCCGCCGGACTTCTCGCTGAAGCAGGACGAGGCGAGCGGCGGGCTGGACCGACGGATCCGGCAGATCATCGGGGCGGACAGCGACTACGAGATCGTGTGGAAGTCGCTCTACCGCTTCCACGCTCGCCAGGTCGACCGGATGCGCGTGGGACGCGTGCTGGTGGCCGGCGACGCGGCGCACCTGGTGTCGCCGTTCGGTGCGCGCGGCCTCAACTCCGGGGTCCTCGACGCCGAGAACGCCGCGTGGAAGCTCGCCTTCGTCCTGCACGGGTGGGCCGACGAGTCCCTGCTCGACAGCTATCACTGCGAGCGGCACGCCGCCGCCGCGGAGAACCTCGAGGTCACGTCGCGCACCATGGCCTTCCTCGTGCCGCAGACCCCCGAGGAGCACGCCCGCCGCCTCGACATCCTCGAGAACGCCGTGCTCAACCCCGAGGCCCGCGGCCAGGTGGACTCGGGTCGGCTGTCCGAGCCATTCTGGTACGTCGACTCCGAGCTCACCACGCCCGCTGCCGATCGCCCGTGGCCCGGACGCCCGCCCAAGGGCGAGGACCCCGAGCCCGTGCCCGGCGTGCTCGTGCCGGACGTCCCCATCGCCGGTCCGGGCGGTGTGCACCGGCTGCGCGAGCTGGCGCGCCGCGGCCTGGTCGTGCTCGTCGGCTCCGACCTCGACCTGGGCGCCTGCGAGGACGCCGTCGACGGGATGCGGTGCGGCGTCACGGTGGTCACGCTGGACGAGGTCGACCCCGAGGGCGTGGTCGCCGCGTCGCTGCACCTCCACGGGCGGCAGGCGGTCGTCATACGGCCCGATGCGCACATCGCCGCGATCGTCACCACCCCGGCCGAGGTCGGCGCGGCCGTCCGTCGCGTCCTGCGCCGCTGACGCGCTTGCGGTCGACGCCGCCGTTTGCCTCAGGCGTGCGGCAGGAGCATCGTCACCGTCAGCGTCGTGGGCTCCAGCGCCCGCACCGCGTGCCGCAGCATCGGCGTCAGGTGCAGCAGCGCCCCGGGGGCGAGCTCGACGGTGCGGTCGGGCAGCTCGAAGCTCACGCGCCCCCGCACGACCTGGATCAGGACGGGGTGGCGCGCCGCGTGCTCCTTGAGCTCGTCACCCTCGGCGAACTCGAAGGCCACGACCTTGGTGCTCTCGTTGTCGATCACGGCGGTCGCGCCGGGTCGTCCGCCGCGCGACGACGACCGCCCCCACACCTCCTCGACCAGCGTCGACGTGCCGTCGGTGGTGCCGGGCCGCCGGTCCGGGCCGTCCCCCTGCTCGACGTGGCCGTCGGTCGGGTCGCTCATGTGGTGCTCCTCTCGTCGGTGCAGCCATCCTCGCAGCCGTGCGCGCTCTGCGACCGGGCGCCCGTGAGAGGGCGAGAGTGGCACCACGAATGCGCCTGGGAGGCCTATCTCTGCCCACTCATCTGGGCGTCCGGCGGTACCCACGTGATCCGGTCGGGCTCGCCCACCCGTCCGCCCTTCCCGCTCCACTACGGTCGAGGCCATGTACCGGACGCCGATGATCACGCTGTACACCGACGATCTCCCCCGCCTCTCCTCGTTCTACGAGGGGCTCGACTTCCACGTGACCTTTCGCACCCCCTCCCACGGAGACCCCGTGCACGTGGAGCTGACGCTGGACAGGTTCACGATCGGGATCTCCACCGTCACCGCCGCCCGGGAGGACCACGGTCTGGACCCACAGCTCGGCGGTCGGCCCGTGGAGATCGTGCTCTATTGCGACGACGTCGACGGCGAGGTCGTCCGGCTGACCGCGGGAGGCGCTCCGCTGCTGTCCGAGCCGCATCCCTTCCAGGGTGGGCGGACCCGCGTGGCCTGGGTAGCAGACCCCGACGGCAACCCCGTCCACCTCGTGCAGGTCACGGCCGACAAGCACCTCTGACGGCGTCCGCTGGCTCCTGGGCTCAGGCCCAAGACGTCCACAGAGCCTGACGGCCGCGTGGGGTGGCCGCGGACGCGCCGGGAGCGGGTGGTCAGCCGGCGGGCCAGGTGAAGGCGGTCACGCCGGACGCCTCGACCTGCACCCGCGGCTCGCCCGATACGTCGAGCGTGACCCGTATGACGGCAGCGGGGTCACCCTCCTCGGGGGCGCCGGCAGCAGGGCGCGACTCGTAGACGAAGCGCTCGTTGCTGAGCTCCACCACCCACGTGCGCGCACGGACGAGCCAGGGGTGCTGGCGCCGCACCGCGTTCAGCCCCTGGTGCACGTGAAACATCCACTCCCCCAAGGTGCTCAGCTCGGCGGGGGTCGCGGGCAGCGGAGGTCGGACGGCGTCGTCGCCGCCCTCGCGGTCCTCCTTGACGCCCTCGAAGGCCTGCTCGTCACCGTAGTAGAGCGAGGGCGTCCCGCCCACCGTCATGAGGCAGGCCACCGCGAGCACCGTCGCGGCCGGACCCACCCGCGAGGCGATGCGGGTGACGTCGTGGTTGCCGACGAAGGTCATCGGCACGAACGTGTCGAGCAGGGCGCCGTGCCGCTCGAGGGCGTGGGAGAGCTCGTAGAAGTTCTTGTCGTCGAGCGAGGACCAGAGGGCCTTCCACAGCTCGTACTGCGTGACGGAGTCCAGCGTCGACTCACGCACGATCGCGGCGTAGTCGCCGTGGATCACCTCCCCGACGAAGGTCGCCTCCGGGAACTCCGCCCGCACGCGCGGCAGCACCCGCGCCCAGAACGCCGGGTCGACGGCGTAGGCCGCGTCCAGCCGCCACCCGTCGATGCCCCGACGCAGCCAGTGCAGCATGACCTCGACGACCAGATCGACGACCTCGTCGCGGGTGTGGTCGAGCGCGACGAGGGACCCGTGCCCCTCGAAGACGTCCGGGCGGGGCCCGCCGTCGGCGTCCCAGTCGATGCGGAAGTGCCAAGCCGCGTGCGACTCCCGACCCTCGCCGAGTGCCTGCTGGTAGAGCGGGTGCTCGAGCCCGACGTGGTTGAAGACGCCGTCGAGCATGACCCGCAGGCCCCGGTCGTGCGCTCGCTTGACGAGCTCGTCGAAGTCGCCGTCGTCGCCGAGGCGCGGGTCGATGCGCAGGTGGTCCGTCGTGTCGTAGCCGTGGGTCGTGGAGGCGAACACCGGCCCCAGCTGGAGCCCGTTGGCGCCCAGCGAGATCGCGTAGTCCAGCCACCCGTCGAGCCGCTCGAGCGGGTGGGCGACCACGCTCTCGTCATACGGCTCCCTGATGGGCGCGCCCACGGCGCCCAGGGGATAGACGTGCCACCAGATGACGTGCTCGGTCCAGGCCATGCCCCCGAGTCTGCCGCATCCGTGCGGACCGGCGCGGGACGCGTCAGTGGCGCAGGCGGGGCGCGACGTCGTCGCGGGCCCCGACGAGCTTGTCCAGCAAGGTGACCAGCACGTGCTGCTCGGCGGGGCTCAGCGCCGCGGCCCAGGCCTGCTCCCGCTCGTGCTGCGCGGCGAACAGGGTGCGGATCTCCTCCACCCCGCGTGGCGTCAGCCCGAGCCGGACGGAGCGGCCGTCGTGGGGGGCGGGCTCGCGGCATACGAGCCCGTCGTCGACCAGGCCGCCGGTGAGGTTGGAGACCGCGGCGCGGGTGAGGCCGGTCAGCTCGGCGACGCGCTTGGGCTCCATCGCGCCGGCCAGCCACAGGACGTAGAGGATCCGGAAGGCCGACCAGGACCGGCCCGCGGGGCGGTGGATCGAGGACTCGAGGTCGTAGGTGACGATCCCGGACGCGCGGTTGAGCGTGAGGAGCAGCTCGGTGGCCCCGGGGTCGGCGTAGCCGGCGTCCGTGAGGCGGTCGCGTGCCTCGCGCACGAAGGACCAGAAGTCCAGCTCGCTCATCGCGCCCCCTGGTGCCTGTCGGACCCATCCGCTACAGTCCAGATAGTACACCGATGTATCAGTTGCGCGAGAGACGAGACGTCATGGCTCACTACCGCAGCGCGGGCAGCATCCCGCCCAAGCGCCACACGCAGCACCGCACCCCCGAGGGCGACCTCTACTACGAGGAGCTCATGGGTGAGGAGGGTTTCAGCTCGGACTCGAGCCTGCTCTACCACCGCTACATCCCCAGCGCGATCGTCGACGTGCGCCCCTGGGAGCTGCCGGACCAGACGCTCACGCCCAACGACCCCCTGCTGCCGCGCCACCTCAAGACCCACGACCTGCCCGCCGAGGCCGAGGGCCAGGGCCTCGACGCCGTCCGCCACCGACGTCTGCTCCTGGGCAACGGAGACGTGCGGATCAGCTATGTCGCGGCGACCGAGCCCAGCCCGCTCTACAAGAACGCCATCGGCGACGAGTGCTGCTACGTCGAGTCCGGGACGGCCACCGTGCAGACCCAGCTCGGGCACGTCGACGTGCACGAGGGCGACTACGTGATCATCCCGCGCGCGACCATCCACCGCTGGGTGCCGACGGGCGACGAGCCGGTCCGCGTCTACGCCATCGAGGCCAACAGCCACATCAACCCGCCGCGCAGCTACCTGTCCAAGCACGGGCAGCTGCTCGAGCACGCCCCCTACTGCGAGCGCGACTTCCGGCACGTCAGCGATCCGGTGATGGTCGACGAGCAGGACGTCGAGGTCTACATCAAGCACCGCGGGCGGGGGCTGTCCGGCATCGACGGCACGATCCACGTCCAGCCCCAGCACCCCTTCGACGTGATCGGCTGGGACGGCTGCCTCTACCCCTACGTCTTCAACCTGGCCGACTACGAGCCCATCACCGGTCGCGTGCACCAGCCGCCGCCCGCCCACCAGGTGTGGGAGGCCAACAACCTGGTCATCTGCAACTTCGTGCCCCGCAAGGTCGACTACCACCCGCTCGCGATCCCCGTGCCCTACTACCACTCCAACGTCGACAGCGACGAGGTCATGTTCTACTGCGGCGGCGACTACGAGGCGCGCAAGGGGTCCGGCATCGGGCAGGGCTCGATCTCGCTGCACCCGGCCGGTCACGCGCACGGCCCGCAGCCCGGGGCCTACGAGCGCTCGATCGGGGCCGAGTTCTTCGACGAGCTGGCCGTCATGGTCGACACCTTCCGCCCGCTGGACCTCGGCGAGGCCGCGCTGGCGACCGAGGACGACCGCTACCCCTACAGCTGGTCGGGCGGGCGCCGGCTGGGTCAGGGATGATCGGCCGTATGACGGACGCAACCGACGCACCCGGGGCCCCCGCACCGCTCGCGACCCAGCCGCTCGTCGCGGCGCTGCTCGACGACGCCGGCCTGTTCCCGCCCACCGCCCTCGCGATGGACGACGCCGTCGCCCGCCACCGGGCCGACCTGGACACCGCCCACCCGGTGCACACCGGCCGGTTCCTGTGCCCCGCGAGCCGGCTCGACGAGCTGCGCCAGGCGCTGCGCGAGGGGGAGACCGTCGACGTCGGCGTGGTCCTCGACCAGCCCCTCGCCTCCCTGCCGGGGCTCGCGACCTCCCTGGTCGGCGACCCGCGCCTGCAGCTCGGTGCCGTCGAGCTGCGGCTGCCCCTGGACCAGCCGCTCGACGCGGCGATGGGCGCGGTCGTGACGGCGGCCAGCGCCCTGCCCGACGCGGTGTCGACCTACGTCGAGATCCCCCTCGCCCAGGCCGACGACGGCGAGACGCGCGCTGCGCTGACCGCGGTCCACGAGGCGGGTCTCGGCGCCAAGGTCCGGTGCGGCGGCGTGACCCCCGACCTGTTCCCGAGCATCGACCAGCTCGCCGACTTCCTCGGTGCCGCAGCCGAGCTCGGGGCGCGCTTCAAGTGCACGGCAGGCCTGCACCACGCGCTGCGCTACACCGACGAGCAGACGGGGTTCGAGCATCACGGGGTGGTCAACATCCTCGTCGCGCTGCTTCGCGCCCAGGCCGGCGCCGACTCCGCCCAGGTCGCCGAGGCGCTCGGCAGCACCGACGCCGACGCCCTCGCGGCCGAGGCGCTCGCCGCGGACGAGGACGCGCAGCGACGCGTGCGGGCGGGGCTCGTGGCCTACGGCTCCTGCAGCACGGGCACGCCCGTCGAGGACCTCGCCGCCCTAGGCCTCACCTCGCGCGTCGAGGTGCTCGAGCGGCGCGACCCCACCCAGCAGGTCGACCAGCAGCAGTAGGCCCTCGCTGACCGCACCGCCGCACCGCCGCAC
>NZ_DKGR01000004.1:37735-63817 GCF_002453335.1 Arsenicicoccus sp. UBA6765 | reverse complement strand
CGCCGCACCGCCGCACCGCCGCGCCACCTCATCACGACAAGGAGCTCACGTGACGACCACCTGGGTCGACATCCCGCAGGACAGCCCGTTCGGCCTCGACGCCCTCCCCTACGGCTCGATGGACACCGGCGACGACTTCGCGCACCTCGGGGTGCGCATCGGTGACCAGGCCCTCGACCTCACGGAGGCCGTGACCGAGCTGCCCGGCGAGTGGTCCGACGTCGTCGAGGAGGGCAACCTCGACGTCCTGCTCGCAGCGGGACCGGAGGCGTGGGAGCGGCTGCGCGCCGACATCCAGACGTGGCTGTCCGACGAGGCCCACCGACCCGTCGTCGAGAAGTACCTCGTCGACCTGGAGGGCGTCACGATGCTGATGCCGTTCACCGTCGGCGACTACGTCGACTTCTATGCCTCCGAGAACCACGCGTCTAACATCGGCCGGATCTTTCGCCCCGACTCCGAGCCCCTCACGCCCAACTGGAAGCACCTGCCGATCGGCTACCACGGCCGCTCGCAGACCGTGATCGTGTCGGGCTCGGACATACCACGGCCGCAGGGCCAGCGGCGGACGCCCGACGGCGACGTCGTCTTCGGCCCGTCGATCCGCCTCGACATCGAGGCCGAGCTGGGCTTCGTCGTCGGCGTGGGGTCAGAGCGCGGATCCTCCGTCGCCGTGAGCGAGTTCGACCAGCACGTCTTCGGCGTGACCCTTACCAACGACTGGTCCGCCCGCGACATCCAGGCGTGGGAGTACGTCCCCCTCGGTCCCTTCCTCGGCAAGTCCTTCGCCACGTCGATCAGCGGCTGGGTGCTGCCGCTCGCGGCCCTGAAGGACGCTCGCATCGAGCCGCCAGCGCGCGACGTGCCGCTGCAGGACTACCTCAAGGACGTCCCCGACCAGCCCTGGGGCCTCGACATCGACATCGAGGTGCAGCTCAACGGCGAGGTCGTCTCCCGCCCGCCGTACGCCCAGATGTACTGGACCGGTGCGCAGATGCTCGCCCACACCACCATCAACGGCGCCTCCGTGCGCACCGGGGACTTCTACGCCTCCGGCACCATCTCGGGCAAGGAGGTCGACCAGCGCGGCGCCCTCATCGAGATGACCTGGGGCGGGCGCGACCCGATCACCTTGTCCGACGGCTCCACGAGGACGTTCCTCGAGGACGGCGACGAGATCGTGCTGACGGCCACCGCACGCGGGCGCGACAGCCGCCGCATCGGCCTCGGCGAGTGCCGCGGCCGCATCACCCCTGCCCGCTGACCTCTCCACCCTGCGGGGGAGCCGTCCCACGGATCTCGTCCGCGAGACGGATCCCCCGCCCAGGGTGGGGCCCTAGGTTCGAGTCATGGACAACACGCCGACCAAGACCACCAGCAAGACCACCAAGCAGAACGCCATGACGATCGCCCTCGCAACGGCCATCGGTGTCGTCCTGGCGATGACCACGGACAACTGGAGCCTGCTGGCCATCGCCGTGGCCGTCGGCTGCGTCTTTGCCGGGCTGCCCCTCGTCGGGCGCCGCAAGGACCAGCCCACCGACGCGCCCACCGAGGGTCGGGACGACTCCACCCCCACCCCGCTGCGCAGCTGAACGCCGCCCTGCGCCCGCTGCCCGCCGCCTTACCCGCACCGGCCCAGGCTGCGGGCGCTCCGGCATACCGGCCGCTTGGCGTCAGGTCACGGTCAGGACACGCTCAGCCTCAGGTCCCACCCCGGACGAGACCATATGCGCGTCGTTGCATAGTGTGTGCCGACGTCGCGCCCGCGACCGCCCGTCATCACCACGGCGGCCCCGATCTCGCACGAACGGACCCCCATGAACGCGATCCACGACGGCATCCTCGTCGCCAACGACAAGCTGACCTGGCTGCTGATCGTCCTGCTGGCGGCCGCCGGCATCCTCTTCACCCTGTGGAGCAAGGGCGCCCAGTTCCGCCGCTTCGGGACGATGGTCAAGGTGGCCATCGGCTCGCGCAGCGGCGGCGGGGAGGGCATCTCCAGCTTTCAGGCCTTCTGCATCTCGCTGGCGTCCCGCGTCGGCACCGGCAACATCGTCGGCGTGGCCATCGCCCTCGCGCTGGGTGGTCCGGGCGCGATCTTCTGGATGTGGGTCATGGCCTTCCTTGGCATGGCCACCGCGTTCGTCGAGGCGACGCTCGCCCAGCTCTACAAGGTGCCCCACACCGACGGCACCTTCCGCGGCGGCCCGGCCTACTACATGCAGCGCGGGCTGAAGTCCCGCCCGATGGGCATCGCCTTCGCCATCTGCCTGATCTTCACCTTCGGCCTGGCGTTCAACATGGTGCAGGCCAACACGATCGCCGGCGTCGTCGAGGGCACGTGGGGCATCCCCACCTGGATCACCGCGATCGTCCTGGTCGTCATCACCGCGGCCATCGTCCTCGGCGGGCTCAAGTCCGTCGCCCGCGTGACGGAGTACATGGCGCCGCTGATGGCGCTCGCCTACTTCCTGCTCGCCCTCACCGTGCTGGTGCTGCGCATCGGCGAGGTCCCCGACGCCATCGGCGACATCTTCAAGGGCGCCTTCGGCCTCGACCAGGCGCTGGCCGGCACCGCCGGCGGCATCGTCGCGGCGATGCTCAACGGCGTGAAGCGCGGGATGTTCTCCAACGAGGCGGGCATGGGCTCGGCCCCGAACGCCGCGGCCGCCGCCACCACCTCGCACCCCGCCCACCAGGGCATGGTCCAGGCGCTCGGTGTCTTCATCGACACGATCATCGTCTGCACCTCGACCGCCGTGATGATCCTGCTGGCCGGCCCCGAGGTCTACACGCCCGGGGTCACCACGCGCGACCAGGCGGCGACGCTCACGCAGACCGCCCTGGCCAGCGAGCTCGGCTCGTGGGTCGCCCCTGTCATGGCCTTCCTGATCTTCGTCTTCGCGTTCAGCTCGGTCATCGGCAACGAGACCTACGCCGAGGTCAACATGGACTTCATGCGTGGCGGCAAGGTCGGCGCGTTCGCGATCCGACTGCTCACCATCGGTGCCGTGGCCTGGGGCGCGCTGCAGAGCCTGGCCTTCGTGTGGGACCTGGCGGACCTGGCCATGACCTTTATGGCGGTGCTCAACCTGGTCGCCCTCATGGCGCTCGGCAAGCACGCGATCGCCGCGCTGCGCGACCTCGAGTCCAACCCGGACCCGGTCAACGCGGGCTTCGACCTCGACGACAACCCCTACATGCCGGACGACGTCCCCGGCGAGGTGTGGCGCCTTCGCCCGGGTCACGCGCCCGGCCAGTGGTTCGCGCCCAACGACGTCCACGAGGACGCCGACGTCTGACGGCAGGGCCCGAGGCGGTCGTCAGCACGTCCCGTCCGGGAGCGCCCCCTTGACGAGGAAGGTCTTGCCCTCGTCGCGCGACTCCAGGTCGTAGACGATCGCCTCGCGGCTCTGCCCCCTGGGCTTCGGCTTGCGGTCGAGCCCCACGGTGACGTCCTTGCCCTTCTCGTCGAGCATGCGGACGTCACCGACGCTGCACACGCGCATGGAGGTCACCGGCCGGGGCCAGATGGAGTACTGCACGCGCTTGATCGACTCGAACCTGCGCTGGCCGACCATCCGGTTGCCGCCGGCCTCGATGCTGCGGCTCATGGCGTTGTGCTGCTCGAGATACTCCGGGGTGAGGAAGTCCGCCGAGGCCACCGGCCCGTCGACAGGGAGCTTCTCGAGCTTGCGCAGCGCGGCCTCGGAGGCGGTGAAGGCGTTCTGCAGGGCCTCCTCCGAGCCACCGGCGGCGGCCTTCTCGGTGCTGCACCCGGCGGCCCCGAGGGCGACGGCGGCGAGGACCCCGACGACGACGTCGGCGCGAGGGCGGCTGAGGCGGTGCGTCATGGCTGCGATCTCCCGGGGTGGAGGGCGGAGCGCTGGCCTGCAGCGCCCACGGGCACGGTGCGTCGTGACGCTATCGGCCCGCCCGCCGTCCCACTACCCGTGAGTAACTACGCCACCTGCCTGCACCACTCCAGTCGCTGTGCGTCGCCATACGACCACTTCCCGGCTCCAGGACCTCCCTCAGGTAGGCACATCCGCCCGGGTTGGCACGCCAGGCCGATGTGACGACCTGAGGTAGTCACACCAGCCCGGGTCCGGCAGATCGACCCGGCTTCGACACATCGACCGGCCTTGGGAACATCAGCCTGGGGGACTAAGGCGGGTCGATGTGACTACCTGAGGTAGGTCTAGATGTCGACGGTGAGCTCGTGGCGGGGGTTGAGGTCGTCGGGGCCGCCGTAGTTGCCTCCGGGCGTGACGATCGTGCCCGCCTCGCCCTCGATCATGGCGGCCACGTCCTGCAGCCGGCCGATGCCCGCGAGATCACCGGTGAGCTCCACGAACCGGCACACAGCCTCGACCTTGGGGCCCATCGACCCCGCGGGCAGGTCCATCGCCCGCAGCATCCCCGGCGTCGCGCGCGTGATCGGCCGCTCGTCGTCCGTGCCGAAGCCCTCGACCACGTGCGCCACGTCGGTGAGGATGAACAGCGCGTCCGCCTCGAGCGCCTCGGCGAGCCGCCCGGCGGTGAGGTCCTTGTCGACGACCGCCTCGACGCCCTTGAGCTTGCCCTTCTCGTCCCGGATCACCGGTATGCCGCCACCGCCCGCACAGACCACGACCGCACCGGACGACAGCAGCAGCCGGACGATCCGGGTCTCGACGATGCGCTGCGGCGTCGGGGAGGCCACCACGCGGCGCCACCCCTTGGTGTCCTGCTTTACGGTCCAGCCGCGCTCGTCCGCCTTGGACCGCGCCTCGGCCTCCGAGTAGGTCTCGCCGACGAACTTCGTCGGGTCGGCGAACGCCGGGTCGTGCGCCATCACCAGGGTCTGGTTGACCATCGCGGCGACCTGTCGGCCGGGCAGGGCGTTCTGCAGGGACTGCAGCAGCCAGTAGCCGATCATCCCCTGCGTCTGCGCACCCAGCGTGTCGAAGGGGTAGGGCTCCGACAGGGCCGGGTCGTTGGCCGACTCCAGCGCCAGCACCCCCACCTGCGGGCCGTTGCCGTGGGTGATCACCAGCTCGTGCTCCTCCGCCAGCGGCGCGAGGGCGCGGGCGGCCGCCTTGGCGCGCTCCAGCTGGGTCGAGGCGTCGGGCTTCTCGCCCCGCTCGAGCAGGGCATTGCCGCCGAGGGCGACCACGATGCGCACGGGTCAGTCCCCCAGGGTGGCGACCATGACCGCCTTGATCGTGTGCATGCGGTTCTCCGCCTGGTCGAAGACGATCGACGCCTCGGACTCGAAGACCTCGTCGGTGACCTCGAGGGCCTCCATGCCGGTGGCCTGGAAGATGTCCTCCCCCACCTTGGTGGCCCGGTCGTGGAAGGCCGGCAGGCAGTGCATGAACTTGACCTGCGGGTTGCCTGTCGCCTCCATCGTGGCCTTGTTGACCTGGTAGTCCTTGAGCAGCGCGATCCGCTCGTCCCAGACCTCCTTGGGCTCACCCATCGACACCCACACGTCGGTGTAGAGGAAGTCCGCGCCGCGCACCCCCGCCTCGACGTCGTCGGTGATCGTGATGCGGGCACCGGTCTGCTCCGCGATCCCGCGCGCCAAGGCGACGACCTCCTCGGTGTTCTGCAGCGACGTCGGCGCGACCATGCGCACGTCCATCCCGGCCATGGCGCCGGACACCAGCAGCGAGTTGCCGACGTTGTTGCGCGCGTCACCGAGATAGGCGAAGGCGATCTGCGACAGCGGCTTGTCCGAGTGCTCGGTCATCGTGAGCTGGTCGGCGAGCATCTGGGTGGGGTGCCACTCGTCGGTCAGGCCGTTCCACACCGGGACGCCCGCGAACTCCCCGAGCGTCTCGACGAGCGACTGCGCGAAGCCGCGGTACTCGATGCCGTCATACATGCGCCCCAGCACCCGCGCGGTGTCCTTCATCGACTCCTTGTGCCCGATCTGCGAGCCCGCGGGCTCGAGGTAGGTCACCCCCGCGCCCTGGTCGTACGCCGCGACCTCGAAGGCGCAGCGCGTCCGGGTCGAGGTCTTCTCGAAGATCAGCGCGATGTTCTTGCCCCGCAGCCGCGGCTGCTCGGTGCCGGCGTACTTCGCGGCCTTGAGGTCCGCGGACAGCTTCAGCAGGTGCTTCCACTCCGCGGGGGTGAAGTCCACCTCCTTGAGGAAGTTGCGGTGGCGCAGGGTGAACGACATCAGATGTCCTCTCGCTCGATCGGGCAGCTCATGCAGCGCGGACCTCCACGGCCCCGACCGAGCTCGCTTCCCTTGATGGTGACCACCTCGACACCGTTGTCGCGAAGGTGGTTGTTGCTCGTGACATTTCGCTCGTAGGCGATGACCACGCCGGGACGGACGGTGAGCACGTTGCACCCGTCGTCCCACTGCTCGCGCTCCGCGGCCGCCAGGTCCTGGTCGGCCGTCAGGGTGCGGATGTCGTCGAGGCCGATCGCTCCCGCGATCGCCTTGTGCATGTCCTCGGGCGCGTGCGACCGGACCTGCAGCCGGCCCGGCTCGTCCCCGGGGGTGAGCGTGTATGCCGGGAGCATCCCCAGCCCGGCGTACTTGGTGAACGTCTCCTCGTCGACCATCGACATGACGGTGTCGAGGTGCATCATCGCCCGCCCCTGCGGCATGGCGATCGCGACGACGCTGGTGGCGGCGTGCGCGTTGAACAGCTGCTGCGCCAGGCGCTCCACCGCCTGCGGGGTCGTGCGCTCCGACATACCGACGAGGACCCCGCCTCGCCCCAGCACGTGCACGTCGCCGCCCTCCATCGAGGCCAGCCCGGTGCCGAGGCCGTCCGACCAGCGGGTGAGGGAGTGGTCGCCGCCGGACAGCTCCGGGTGCCAGTGATAGATCGCCTCGTAGTGCAGGGACTCGCGCACGCGCGCCGTCATGCGCATCGAGTTGATCGACACCCCGCCGTAGACCCAGCAGGTCGTGTCCCGCGTGAACAGGTGGTTGGGCAGCGGCGCCAGCACGAACTGGTCGCGCCCCATCGAGTGCAGGACCAGCGAGGCGGGCTCGTGCGGCATACGGCCGAGCATCTCCTGCTTGGTGATCCCGCCGATGAGGACCGAGGCGAGCTCCCCGGAGCCCATGCCCGACAGGACCTCGAGCATCGGGTCGATGGCCTGCGGGCCGAAGACCTCGTCGTCGAGGAGGTGGTCGAACAGGAACTGGCGGGCGGCCGGGTGCTCGAGCGTCTCGGTCAGGATGTCCTGCAGGTAGAGGACCTCCACGTCGAGGTCGCGCAGCGCCTGGGCGAACTCGTCGTGCTCCTTCTGCGCCTCCTCGAACCACGGCAGGTCGTCGAAGAGCAGGGCCTCCTTGTTGCTCGGCGTGAGGCGCGCCAGCTCACGGTCGGGGCGGTGCAGCAGCACCCGGCGGAGCTGGCCGACCTCGGAGCCGACGTAGGCTCTGCGCTCGCTCGTCATCTGGGTTCCCTCGCTCGCTGGTTCTGGGTGGATCGCCCCTCGCTCGAAGGCTTCCCCGCCGTGGTCCGCCCCTATCAAAGCGCAGAGCGGGCCCTGCGCCTACACCGGGGAGGGTGCCGATCTCGCTGGTCAGAGCGGGTGGTGAGTGTTCATGCTGCACCGGGTCGAGCGGCACACGGTATGCCGCAGATAGGTATGCGCGGCAGCGAATCCCACCAGATGACGGGCACCCGGACGTGAGTCGACCGCCAGGGGGGCATACGGTGTATGCCGTGCCTCACCATCGGCACGCTGGCCCCCGACGGCGTGGGCCACCGCACGACCCATCAGAGAGGAAGGCCACGACTCATGGCCACGATCGACGAGACCACCCCAGCACCGACCAGACCCTCGTCGAGGGACGACCGAGGGTTCGTCGGGCACCCGAAGGGCCTGGCCTGGTTGTTCCAGGTCGAGTTCTGGGAGCGGTTCTCGTACTACGGGATGAAGGCCATCCTCCTGTACTTCATCATCGCCACGGTCGGCGAGGGCGGCCTGGGGATGGAGAAGTCGACCGGCGAGGCGATCGTCGCGACCTACGGCGCCGCCGTCTACCTGCTGGCCATCCCCGGCGGGCTCGCCGCGGACCGGCTGCTGGGCGCCTGGCAGTCCACGCTCTACGGCGGCATCATCATCATGGCCGGCCACATCTGCCTGGCCCTGCCGACCGTCGCGACCGCGTGGCTCGGCATCTGCCTGGTCGCCATCGGCACCGGGTTCATCAAGCCCAACCTGTCGACGATGGTCGGTGAGCTCTACGACCGCGACGACCCCCGCCGCGACGGTGGCTTCCAGATCTTCTACATGTCGATCAACATCGGCGCCTTCCTGTCCCCCCTGATCGTCGGCTTCCTGCAGGGCCGCTGGGGCTACCACGTCGGCTTCTCCGCCGCGGCCGTCGGCATGGGCTTCGCGATCCTGTCCTTCGTCGCCGGCAAGAAGGCCCTGCACGGCATCGGCTCCACCGTCCCCAACCCCCTGACCGGCAAGGACGGCGCCCGCGTCGGCGGCGTCGCCGTCGCCGTGGTGGTGGGCACCGCGGTGCTGTACCTCCTGTTCAACGCCCTCGAGGGCGGCGCGACCACCGCGGCCATCGTCGACACCGTCGCGGCGCTGTCGATCATCGCGGCCGTCGGCTACTTCGTCATGATGTTCCGCAGCCCCAAGGTCGACGCGACCGAGCGCAGCCACCTCGCCGCCTACATCCCGCTGTGGGTCGGCGGGGCGCTGTTCTTCATGATCTTCGAGCAGGCCGCCGTCAAGATGGCGAGCTTCGCCAAGAACAACACCCAGCTCGAGGTCGGCGGCGGCTTCACCGTCAACCCGGCGTGGTACCAGTCGATCAACCCCTTCGCGATCGTCATCCTCGCCCCGATCGTGGGCTGGTTCTTCACCCGTCGCGCCGGCCGCTTCCCGCAGACGCCGGCCAAGTTCGCGCTGTCGGTCACCCTCATCGGCCTGTCCGCCATGGTGATGGGCTGGGCCTTCGGCACCTGGACCGGCGGCTCCGCGCTCGCGCCGTTCTACTTCCTCGGTCTCGTCTTCGTCATGCAGACGGTCGCCGAGCTGTTCCTGTCCCCGGTCGGGCTGTCCGCCACGACGATGCTGGCCCCCAAGGCCTTCGCCAGCCAGGCCATGGCGCTCTGGCTGCTGACCTCGGCCGTCGGCCAGGGCATCGCCGCGCTGCTCATCAAGGGGATGGCCGGCCTGTCCGACGCGGCCTTCTACTACACCCTCGGCGGCATGACGCTGGCCTGCGCGGTCATCCTGTTCGCGCTCGTGCCGTGGACGCAGCGCAAGATGAAGGACGTCGAGGACATGCGGCGCGAGGCCTCCGACGCGGCGCGCGCAGCCCGGGCGCACTGACGGCGCCCCACCCGCAGCGGCGCTCGCTAGAGTGCCGCCCATGCGCAGACTGACCGAGCGGCAGGAGCACCTGGTCGAGGTGCTCCTGCTGCTCGGTCTGTCCCTGGGCTCCTCCGCGATCTACTCGATCCTGCGGATCATCGAGCGGACCACCCGCGAGGTCGCCCTCAACCAGCAGACCTCCACCCTCAACCAGTCGGTCACCCCCGACCGCCCCTGGCTCGACCTCGCCTACCAGCTGACCGGGATCGCCCTCGGCGTGGTCGCCCCCGCGATGGCGATCTTCCTGCTGCGGCACCGCCGCCCACCCGCCGACCCGCGCATCGGGTGGGACCGGCGTGAGCCGGGCCGCGACGCCGCGCACGGCGCCCTCCTGGCGGCGGGGATCGGCATACCGGGCCTGGGTCTGTATCTCCTCGGCCGCCACCTCGGGATCACCACCGAGGTGGTCGCGGCCGACCTCACCTCGACCTGGTGGACGATCCCGGTGCTCGTGCTGGCGGCGGTGCAGAACTCCGTGCTCGAGGAGGTCGTCGTCGTCGCCTACCTCCTCGCGCGACTGCGCCAGGCCGGTATGCCGGACCGCCTGGCGCTCGTGCTGTCCGCCCTCCTGCGCGGGAGCTACCACCTTTACCAGGGCTTCGGGGCGTTCCTCGGCAACGCCGTGATGGGCCTGGTGCTGGGCGCCTACTACCAGCGGCGCGGCCGGGTCATGCCGCTCGTCGTCGCGCACACGCTGCTCGACGTGGTCGCCTTCGTCGGCTACACGCTCGCCAAGGGCCGTCTCGGCTGGCTCTGACCCTCTCGGCACGCTCCTGGCTCGTCGCACGCCGGTAATCGATGCAGGACTGGCGTCACATCACCCGAATGCCCTCCAATAGTTACGCTTCCGGCGCACCGCGACCTGTGCGTCACGGACGGCGTCGGGCGCAGGACCCGTCGCACGCCCGACGCCCGCAGTCCTGGGAGGTGTCCCGTGTCGCAGACCTACGGCCGTCACCGCGGCAGCTCCAGCGACCGGGTGGGCAACGTCGCCGCCGCCATCATCGCCCTCGCCGCCCTCGGCGGGGTGGGGGTCGTGGCCGTGCAGGGGCGCGCCGGCTCGGGGACCGGGGACGGTCGGGGAGCCACGGCCGGGGGTGCAGGGGCCGACGGGTTCGCGGCAGGCCGAGGTCCGCACGTGCGACGACGCCACCACGATCTATGCCTCCCCCGCCCTGACCGACGCCCTCGCCCAGGTCGCCGACGACTGTCGCGTCGCGCAGCGATCGGCCTGCGCCCGGGTGGCGGTGCAGCAGGCCGCGGGGCCCGCCGCACTCCCCGGGCTGCTCTCCTCGGACCGGGCCGCGCTGTGGCTCGCCCGGTCCGAGGGGGACGTCGCCGCCCTCCCCAGCTCCGTGAGGCGCACCGCCCCGCAGCTGGTCGCCAGCACCCCCGTCGTCCTCGCGATGCCCTCGGCCATGGCCGACACGGGCACCTGGGGCTGGCCACCCGGCCGCTCACCCCCGACGCCTGGCGTTCGTGGATGCTGGGGCGGTCGACCTGGGCCCAGACCGGGCACCCCGAGTGGGCGTCCTTCTCGATCCGTATGGCGGACCCGGCGACCAGCCCCACCGCTGCCATCGGGTTCGGAGCCATGATCACCCTCGCCAACGGCGGGCCGCTCGCCAAGGCGCCGGACTACGCGGAGCCGAGCGACAAGGACCTCGCCGTCATCAAGGTCGAGCACCGCATCACCTCGCTCGCCGGCAACGACGGGGACGTGCTCCCTGACCAGGACGACACCCTCTCCGAGGTGACCTCCCGCGCCTCGGCCTATGTCACCACCGAGAGGGCCGACGCCGCGGACAACGCCGTGGACCCGACGGTGCCGCTGGCCGCCGTCCCCCTCGCCGGCGGCGCCGCCTCCGTGCCGCTGTCGGTGCTGGGGGTGGGAGCGACCGCCGACGACGCTCCGGGCGCTGCCTCGGCGCGGGGGTTCCGGGCCTACCTCACCTCGGCGTCCGGCCTGGCCGCCCTGCGCGCGGCCGGCCTGAGGGCGCCCGACGGCGCCGCGCCCACCGATCACCCCGCCAGCGTCGCCTATGCCGCGCCGCTGCGTCCCGCCGCCGTGCCGCTGCCCGTGCTGCAGCAGACCGTGCAGGCCTGGCGGGGCATGCACTCCCGCATCTCCTCGATGGTGCTCGTGGACGCCTCGGGGTCGATGAACCAGCACTTCGCCGGCGGGGCGACGAGCCGCATCGACCTGGTCCGCGGCCTCGCGGGCAACGTCTACCAGACCGCGTCGCCCCGGGCCCGCTCCGGCGTGTGCTTCTTTCACACCTCCAACGAACTCGGGACACCCCTGATCGAGCGCCCCACCGACCTCGCCGTCAACGAGAGCGCCGACGCCGGCCGCCAGCACATCGACGTCGTGGTGCAGGCCATGAGCAACGTCACCATCAAGGGTGGGACGCCCCTCTACCAGGCCGTCCGCGAGGCCTACGCCTACACCCTCGACGAGTACGACCCCGGCTACGTCAACCAGCTCGTGATCCTGTCCGACGGCGCACCGCGACACCACCAGCCCGGACACGCTCGGCCAGCTCCTCACCTACCTCAACGAGGCCAAGGACCCCCAGCGACCCGTCAGGATCATCTGCCTGGGCTACGGCGCCGAGGCAGACATGGGGGCGTTGCAGGCCATCGCCAGCGCCACCGGTGGCCGTGCGGCCCAGGTCAACAGCCCGTCCGAGATGAAGGCGGCCGTCAACCTGGCGCTCTTCTCGCTCTGACCCCCGCCGCGCGCCTCCGCACCCGTCACGGTGACGGCACAACCTGGCCCCCAGCTCACAGATGCGGGGCCCGGCGTCGGGCATGACGGAGGCCCGGCCCCCGCGTGGGGAGCCGGGCCTTCGTCGTGGCTACCTGTCGTCGAGCAGGGCTCGACGGGTCAGATCAGGCTGATCAGCGACCGACCTTGCCGTCGTTGTCGCGGTCCAGCTTGTCCTTGATCTTGTCGCCGAGGCCGACCTTGCCGTCGTTGTCGTTGCCGACCCCGTCACGCAGGCCACCCTCGCGGACGCCGCCCTCGCGCTCGACCTCGATCTCCTCCTTGCGGACGTCCTCGGTGACGCGCTGCTGCTCGGTCACCGTCTCCTTGCCCAGGGAGACCTGCTCCTTGGCCACGACGTCCTTGTCGACGACGACCTCGTCGGCCTTGAGGCGGACCTCGGCGGTCTCGTCGCCACCGATGCGGCCGCCCTCACCGTCACGGATGGGGGTGCGCTCGACGCGGACCTCCTCGTGGGTCACCGGGACCGTGACCGACTCGCGCTCGGTGCGGACGTGCTTGCGCAGGCGCACGCGGCCGGCCTCGCGCTCGCGGGTCCCGACCCGCAGCTCCTCCTCGGAGCGGGTCATCGTGTTGTCGCCCTGGGTGCGGTCGCGGTCGGCCAGGGGACGACCAGCGGTCGCGTCGGCGTCGCCGTCAGCGCCGTGGTCGTTGCGGCCGGCAGTGGCGTCCGCGTCGCCGTCAGCGCCGTGGTCGTTGCGGCCGGCATTGGCGTCCGCGTCGCCGTCAGCGCCGTGGTCGCCGCCACGGGTGCCGGCAGCGGCGTAGCCCTCGTCGTAGTCGTGGCCGTAGTAGCGGTAGAGCTCGCGCTCCTCGTCGGCGTCCAGGTGACGGTCGGCGTCCACGCGGGGGGCGTCCTTGACCTTGTCCTTGGAGAACGGGACGCGGATGGTGTCGCCATCGACCTGCGCGTCGTCGAGCGGGATGAAGGTGTTGGACGTGCCGAACAGGCCGGTGTTGACGGTCACCCAGGACGGGTTGCCGGTGCGGTCGTCGTTGTAGACGTCGCCGACCTTGCCGATCTTGTCGCCGTTGTTGTCGACGACGGTGCCGTTGAGGACCTGCTCGATGTGCTCGTTGGAGAACATGGTGGGGTTCCGCCTTTCGTTGGTTACCAAGTGCCGGATGACGCCGTCGCCGTGGACGACGGTGCCCCGCTGCTCGTAACTTGCCCAGGCCGGTCAGGCGGCAAACCCCCGAGTCCAAAAAATCTCGATACGGTCACGTGGCCACGTCTGCGCAGGTCACTGGCCTGCGGACGGCGCCCGAGGCGCCGCGAGCACGGGCGGCGGCGGCTCCGAGACGGCGCGGACGACGGGCCTCAGGTCCAGCCACCACTGGTCCTTGGGACGACGGTGCGCCATGTCCATGAGCTCGAGCATCCGCGCCATGGGCGTGGCCTGCACCCGGCCCGCGACGAGGCCGACCAGCTGCGCCTCGCGGCCCCCTGCGGCGAGCTGCTCGGTCAGCAGGTCCACCGCGTGCGCCACGAGCCGCGTCGCCAGCACCCGGTCGAACGGCGAGGGGTCGCCGCCCTGCTGCAGGTGACCGAGGACCGCCTGGCGCACGTCATACCTCTCCTGCCCCTCCTGGTCGAGGAGACGGGCGAGGAAGTCCGTCGTGTACTGCTCGCTCGCGCGCTCGTTGCGGATGGCGAGGTAGAGGCGGCGTCCGGCGTCGAAGGAGGAGCGCAGGCGGTGCACGTCGTCCTGCAGGTCGTCGAGGGTGATGCCCTCCTCGTGCAGGTAGACGCGCTCGGCGCCGCTCGCCAGCCCGCTCATCAGCGCGAGGTAGCCGCAGTAGCGCCCCATCGTCTCGACCACGAAGCAGCGCCGTCGCGCGGAGGCGGACTGCTTGATCCGGTCGACGGCCTCGACGATCGCGTTGAGCGCGGTGTCGGTGCCGATGGCCAGCTCGGACCCCGGCAGGTTGTTGTCGATCGAGGCGGGGACGCACACCACCGGGATGCGGAAGGCCGGGTACCGGTCCCGCTCCTCCCACAGGCGGTGCGCCCCCTGGTAGCCGTTCCAGCCGCCGACGACCAGCAGCGCGTCGACGCGGGCGGCTTCCAGGCTGCGACCGATGGCATAGAGGTCCTCGATCTCGGGGACCGTGCGGCGGATCCCCAGCTCGGCACCCCCGATGGAGGTCCATCCCTCGACGTCGCCCCAGGTCAGCTCCTCCACCTGGCCGTCGCGCAGGCCGGGGAAGCCGCCGCGCACGCCGAGCATCGTGTGCCCGCGGTCGATCCCGAGGCGCACGGCGGCGCGGGCGGCGGTGTTCATGCCGGGGGCGAGCCCGCCGGCGTGCAGGATCGCGACGCGTCGGGGCGACTCGCCCTCAGCCAGGGCGGGGACCGGCGGTTCCGACATCTCGGTGAAGACCTGGGTCATCTCGGTGAACGACCCTCCCCGCAGCCGCATCGCCTCCGCGTAGTCGCCACCGGCGATGGCCGCCGGGACCTCCCGGGTGCGCTCGACGGCCTCCATGAGGGGGACCTTGGCGATGCGGTTGCCCCGTATGCCGACCACGTGGGCCACCGACCCCGGGGTCGCCGCCAGGACCTCCTCGGCCGCGGCGTAGCCCAGCCAGGTCGACGCCCACCGGTCGAAGGCGCTGGGCCGGCCACCCCGCTGCACGTGCCCGAGGATCGTCACGCGGGTGTCCTCGTCGAGGCGTTGCTCGATCGTGTCGCGCACGTACGCCGCCGTGATGGGGTTGCCCTCGCGGTCCTGGGCGCCCTCGGCCACCACGACGATCGAGTCCCGGCGACCGGCCGCGCGCCCGCGCCGCAGCTCGGCGCACATGCGGTCCTCCCAGCCGTCGGCGGGCGGGTTCTCGGGGATGAGGGCGTAGTCGCAGCCGCCCGCGATGGCGCTCATCAGCGTGAGGTAGCCGCAGTGCCGGCCCATCACCTCGACCACGAAGCTGCGCTGGTGGCTGGCCGCCGTGCTGGCGATGGCGTCGATCGCGTCCACGATCCGGTGCAGGGCGCTGTCGGCACCGATGGTCATGTCGGTGCCGACGAGGTCGTTGTCGATGGACCCGACGAGGCCCGCGATCATCAGGGCCGGGTGGGCGTCGGCGAGCGCCTGCTCGACCCGCCCCGTCTCGACGAGCTCGGCGAGCAGCCCGGGCCACTCCTGGCGGAACAGGTCCAGGCCGCTCAGCGACCCGTCCCCGCCGATCACGATCAGCCGGTCGATCCCGCGCTCGAGCAGGTTGGCGGCGGCGCGCAGCCGGCCCGCGCGCTCGCGGAAGTCCTTGCTGCGGTAGGTCCCGATCATGGTGCCGCCGCGGTGCAGGACGTTGCCCACGTCGTCCCAGCCGACCTGGCGGATGCCGTCGCCGCCGTCGACCATGCCCTGGTAGCCCTCGTAGATCGCGAACACCTCCGCCCCGAGGTGGATGGCGGTGCGCACGGCGCCGCGCACCGCGGCGTTCATGCCCTGCGCGTCACCGCCGCTCGTCAGGACGGCGATGCGGGGGACGGTCTCCACGGGGCTACCTCCGGCTGCGTGCGCGACTGGGCTGGCGGTCCACGTCCACGACGGGGCGGACGGTCCTCGCCTCCATCCAACCGTGCCCGCCGGGGCGCCGCGCCCCGAGGGGGGGTGATACGCGTTCGTCCGGGCTGGTGAGGCCCACTAACCTGGGACCCATGGTTGCCCCGATCGACGCCCTCGCCCCGGCCGTGCAGTCCGCCCTCGTCGCCGCGTTCGGCGAGGACGTTCGAGGGGCGGACCCGGTGGTGCGACCCAGCCAGTTCGCCGACGTGCAGGTCAACGCCGCCATGGCCCTGGCCAAGCGGCTCGGCCGCAAGCCGCGCGACGTCGCCGACGCGATCGTCGAGCACCTCGAGACGGGCGACCTCATCGCGTCCGCCGAGGTCAGCGGCCCGGGCTTCATCAACGTAACCTTCAGCGACGCGTGGATCGCGCAGCAGGTGCAGGCCGCCCAGGTGGACCCGCGGCTCGGCGTGGCCACCCAGCCGGCCGAGATCATCCCGATCGACTACTCCGCGCCCAACGTCGCCAAGGAGATGCACGTCGGCCACCTGCGCACGACGATCATCGGCGACTCACTCGCCCGCACCCTCGAGCACCTCGGCCACACCGTCATCCGGCAGAACCACGTCGGCGACTGGGGCACCCCCTTCGGGATGCTGGTCGAGCACCTCCTCGAGGTCGGCGAGGACTCCCCGGAGGCGCACGTCGTCGAGACCGACCCCAACGCGTTCTACCAGGCAGCCCGCGCGAAGTTCGACGGGTCCGAGGACTTCGCGACGCGCGCCCGTGCCCGCGTCGTCCGGCTGCAGGCCGGCGACCCCGAGACGCTGCGGCTCTGGGGCAAGCTCTACGACCTGTCCAAGGTCTACTTCAACAAGGTCTACTCCACCCTCGGCGTGACCCTCACCGACGACGACCTGGCCGGTGAGTCGTCGTACAACGAGGACCTCCCCGGCATCTGCGCCGACCTCGAGGCCAAGGGCATCGCGACCATGGACGACGGCGCGCTCGTCGTCTTCCTCCCCGGCTTCACCGGCCGCGAGGACAAGCCCGTCCCGCTGTTCATCCGCAAGTCCGACGGCGGCTACGGCTACGGCACCACCGACCTGGCGACGGTCAAGCACCGCGTGGAGGACCTGCACGCCGACCGGATCCTGTATGTCGTGGGCGTGACCCAGAGCCTGCACCTGCAGATGGTCTACGAGACCGCGCGGCAGGCGGGCTACCTGCCGAAGGACCCCGCCGAGGTACAGGTCGAGCACGTCAAGATCGGCTCGGTCCTCGGCGAGGACCGCAAGATCCTCAAGACCCGGTCCGGCGCCCCCCTGCGCCTCATGTACCTCCTCGACGAGGCCGTGCAGCACGCCCGCGCCTACATCGACGAGGCGCGCCCCGAGCTCCCCGAGCAGGAGCGGGCCGACATCGCGCGGATGGTCGGCATCGGGGGCGTGAAGTATGCCGACCTGTCGGTCGCCCACGACTCGGACTACGTCTTCGACCTCGACCGGATGCTCGCGCTCACCGGCAACACCGGCCCCTACCTGCAGTACGCCACGGCCCGGCTGCGGTCCATCCTGCGCAGCGCCGGCGTGGACCCCGAGGCGCAGGACGCCCCCGTGCTCGTCACCGAGCCCGCCGAGCGCGAGCTGGCCCTCAAGCTCCTCGACCTCGACGGCGTCCTGGCGCAGGTCGGCGCGATCTACGAGCCGCACCGCCTGTGCACCTACCTCTTCGAGCTGGCCCAGACCTTCTCCTCGTTCTACGAGGCGTGCCCGGTGCTCAAGGCGGACGACGAGCAGACCCGGGCGTCGCGCCTGACGCTGTGCGCCCTCACGCTCCGCACCCTCGTGCAGGGCCTGGACCTGCTCGGCGTGGAGGCTCCCGAGCGCATGTGACCGACCCCACGTGGGGCGGGCTCTCGGCATACGGCCCAGTCCCCCGCAGGGGGCAGGGTGAGGTTAGCCTGTGTGCCATGGCTCACAAGCGCCCCCACGTGGTGATCATCGGATCCGGATTCGGCGGGCTCTTCGCCGCCCAGGAGCTCAAGGACGCCGACGTCGACGTGACGATCGTCGGCAAGACCGTCTACCACCTGTTCCAGCCCCTGCTGTACCAGGTCGCCACCGGCATCCTCAGCCCCGGCGAGATCGCTCCCAGCACGCGCGAGGTGCTCAAGGGCCAGCGCAACGCCAAGGTCATCATGAGCGAGGTCACCAGCATCGACGTCGACGCCCGCACGGTGACGGCCGAGGCGCTGCAGCACGAGACGACCCTGCACTACGACTACCTGATCGTGGCCGCCGGCGCCGGCCAGTCCTACTTCGGCAACGACCACTTCGCGGTCTACGCCCCCGGGATGAAGACCATCGACGACGCCCTCGAGCTGCGCGCCCGCATCTTCGGCGCCTTCGAGGTCGCCGAGCTGTCCGAGGACCCGGCCGAGCGCGAGCGGCTGATGACCTTCGTGGTCGTCGGGGCCGGACCGACCGGCGTCGAGATGGCCGGACAGATCAAGGACCTTGCGACCAACACCCTCAAGGGCAACTTCCGCTCCATCGACTCCACGCAGGCCCGCGTGATCCTCATCGACGGGGCCCCTGCCGTCCTCGGGGCGTTCGGCGACAAGCTGTCCAGCCGCGCCAAGGCCGAGCTCGAGCGCATCGGCGTGGAGGTCATCCTCGACGCCCTGGTCACCGACGTGAACTCGGAGTCCGTGACCTACAAGCGCAAGGACGGCTCGACCGAGCGCATCGGCGCCGTCTGCAAGGTGTGGGCGGCCGGCGTCCAGGCCAGCCCCCTCGGAGCCACCCTCGGCAGGCAGACGGGCGCCGAGGTGGACCGGGCCGGCCGCATCTCGGTCAACCCCGACCTGACGCTGCCGGGGCACCCCGAGATCTTCGTCGTCGGCGACATGATGAGCCTCGACAAGCTGCCCGGCGTCGCGCAGGTCGCGATCCAGGGTGGCCAGCACGCCGCCCGCGCGGTCGCCTCCGACCTGGCCGGCGCCCGCGACACCTCGCCGTTCCAGTACAAGGACCGCGGGTCGATGGCCGTGATCAGCAAGTTCGGCGCCATCGCGAGCATCGGCAAGATCAAGCTGACGGGCTTCCCGGCGTGGCTGGCCTGGCTGTTCGTGCACCTCATCAACATCGTGGGCTTCAAGCACCGGGTGACGACGCTGATGCACTGGGCCATCGCGTTCCTGTCCACGGGTCGGGCCGAGCGCACGACCACGCGCCAGCAGCTCGTCGGACGCCTCGCGGTGAGCCAGCTCGGCAGCCAGTTCCAGCCGACGATCGGCGGCGTGCGCCTGCCCCTCGAGCAGCCCTACGACCCCGAGGCCGCCGACCGCCGCACCCGCTGACCCGCCCCCGGCCGAGGCATCGACCGGCCTACGTCCCCCAGGCGGGTGTGACGGAGGCCGGTCGATCTGTCTGCGGCCCCGCCGGGCGCAACGGGCGGGCTCCAGCGCTCGTGGCGGGCTCCAGCGTTCGTGGCGTGCTGCAACGTGCCACCCACGCGGTAGATCGCCACCGACGCTGGAGGCCGCCACCCAGGAGGGTGTGGCCGAGGACCGTGGTCAGACGGGGCGCTCGGCGCCGCGGCGCTCCTCGAGGTGCTTCATGGCGGGCGTCGCCAGCACGCCGTGCACCATCACGCTCACCACGATCGCAAAGGTCACCGTCGCCCACAGCGCCTTCTGCTCCGGCCACTCGTGCTGAGCCGTCGCGAAGGCCATGTAGAACACGGAGCCGATGCCGCGGACGCCGAACATCGCGGTCACGACCTTCTCGCGCGAGCCCAGCTGCTTGGTGCCGATCAGCGAGACCCAGCCGCACAGGGGGCGGATGACGAGCACGAGGGCGACGGCGACGAGCATGCCCTGCCAGCTCAGCGCCGACAGCTGCCCCGACGACAGGGAGGCGCCGAGCAGCAGGAGGATCAGCAGCGTCAGCACGGACTCGACGTGCTCGATGGCGTCGTGGAGCCGGCCGTGGTACTCGTGGCCGCGCTCGGCAGCGCGCAGCGTCACCGCGCAGACGAACACGGCGAGGAAGCCGTAGCCGTGCAGGACCTCGGCCAGTCCGTAGACGGTGGCGACCAGCGCCAGCCCGAGCATCGGCTCACCGACGTCCGCGAGGCGCAGGTTGTCCCACTGCGCGCGGAACGCCACCTTGCCGAAGACCCAGCCGCCCGCCAGCCCGACGAGCGCGCCGATGGCGATCTTGCCGACCAGCTCCATCCCGATCCAGTGCCAGCCCCACTCCGCGACCGGCCCCTTGGTGGCGAGGAACAACGCGAACCACACGAACGGGAAGGCCAGGGCGTCGTTGAGCCCGGCCTCGGACGTGAGGGCGAAGCGCACCTCGTCGTCCTCCTCCTCGGGGCTCTCCTCCTCGCCGCTGACGCTCGGCCCGGCGACCTGCACGTCCGACGCGAGCACCGGGTCGGTGGGAGCGAGCACGGCGCCGAGCAGGATGGCGGCGGCCGGTGACAGCGCCAGCGCCCACCAGCCGAGCAGTGCCACGGCAGCGATGCACAACGGCATCGCTATCCCGAGCAAACGCCAGGTCGGTCGCCAGGCCCTCCAGGCGAACGGCCGGTCGATGGCCAGGCCGACGCCCATGAGGGAGACGAGGACGCAGACCTCGGCGACGTGCTGGGTGATGGTCTGCTGGAAGACGGGCGCGATCGGCTCGTCGCCGGGCAGGAACCAGCCGACGGCGATGCCGACGAACAGCACCACCATCGGGGCGGAGATGGCGCGCTCGCGCAGGAGCCTCGGCAGGAAGGCACCGAGCAGCAGGCCGATCCCCGCGACGAGATAGACGACCCCGGTGACCACCTCAGCCGCGCCAGGTCAGCGCGGGCAGGCCGGACACACCAGGCCGTATGGCGCACACCCCGCCGGCCAGGGGGTCGTCGCCATCGTCGAGGCCCTCTCTGGAGGTGGTGATGTAGAGGGTGCCGAGGTCGTCGCCGCCGAAGGTGCAGGCGGTGACCTGCCGGGCGGGGACCTGCACGACCTCGTCGAGCCGTCCCTGCGGGGTGTAGCGGCGCACCTCGCCGTCGCCGTTCATCGCCATCCAGACCCCACCCTCGGCATCGACGGTGAGCCCGTCGGGGCTGCCGTCCGGACCGAGGTCCACGAGCGTGCGGGGGGCCTCGATGGCGGCGGTCCCGTCATACGGGAAGGAGATGACCCGGTGGGTGGCGGTGTCGGCGTAGTAGCCGGTCGCGCCATCGGGGCTCCAGACGATGCCGTTGGAGACGGTGACGGGGTCGAGGGCCACGTGCGCGGACAGGTCCTCGTCCATGACGTAGAGGGTGGCGGCGTCGGGCTGCTGGTCGTAGGCCATCGACCCGACCCAGAACCGGCCGTCCGGGTCGCAGCCGCCCTCGTTGAGCCGGATGCCGTCGGGCACGAAGGTCGGGCCGACCGTGAGCTCGGTCAGGTCGTCGCGCCGGGTGCTGGCGACGGCCCGCTCGAGCGCCAGGACCGCGCCACCGCCCTCGCGTGGGCGCAGGCAGGCGACGACGGTGCCGACGTGGGTGCGGGTGGGCTCACCGTCGGGCCGCAGGGTCATGACGTCGCCGGCGAGCATGTCCACCCACCGCAGCCCCCACGAGGGCCACCAGACCGGCCCCTCGGCGTGGTAGCAGATGGGATCGGTCACGGGGTCGGCGCGCATGGGCCTCACCCTAGGCGAGCGCGTGCGGGCTGCGGGTCCTACGCTGGCGAGATGGTTGACCAGATCGCTGACAGCACGGCTGGCGAGGGGCACGAGCTGGCTGCGGAGGCCGCCGTCGAGCGGGCGCGGGAGCTCGCGGCGCGGCCCGGGCGCCGGGTCCTCGGCATCACCGGGGCCCCGGCCGCCGGCAAGTCGACGCTCGCGGAGCTGGTGGCGCAGGCCGTGCCGGGCGCCGTGGTGGTGGGGATGGACGGGTTCCACCTCGCGCACAGCGTGCTCGAGGCCCGCGGCGACGTCGCCGACAAGGGCGCACCGTGGACCTTCGACGCCGAGGGGTATGTCGCACTGCTGCGTCGCCTGGTCGCGGAGCCCCCGGTCGCGGTGTGGGCGCCGGAGTTCCGCCGCTCGGTGGAGGACGCCGTCGCGGGCGCCGTGCTGGTCCCGCCCGACTGCCCGTTGGTCGTGACGGAGGGCAACTACCTGCTGCTGCAAGAGGATCCGTGGACCGCCGTGCACGTGCTCTGCGACGAGGTGTGGTTCGTCGACGTGCCGGAGCGGCTGCGCGTCGAGCGGCTCGTCGACCGGCACGTGCAGTTCGGTCGGACCCGCGACGCGGCGCTGACCCGCGGGACGGAGGGCGTGGACGCCGCCAACGCGCGGCTGGTCGCGGCGACGCGCGGGCGCGCGGACGTGGTCGTGGTGCTCGAGTGAGTGATGGGGCGGGTCCACGCGTCATCTGCGTGGGGCTGACGACGCTCGACGTCGTGCAACGCGTCAGCGAGCCGGTCGTCCTGGGCGACAAGTCCCGCTCGGACGCGGTCGAGCTCGTGGCCGGAGGTCCGGCGGCCAACGCCGCGGTGACGGCGGCAGCACTGCTGCCCGCCGGATCCGTGACCCTGATCAGCGCCGTCGGGTCTGGCGTGGCGGCCGACGTGGTGCGGGCGGACCTCGCGGCGTGCGGGGTGCGCCTCGTCGACCTGGTGGCGCCGGATCACGGTGGGGCGGGCGGTGCGGCGCGTGGTCCGGCACGTAGTCCGGCACGTGGCGGGGTCGCCGGTGGGGACGGTGGCGCCTGGGCGCTTCCGGTGGCCACCTGCGTCGTCCACGCCGACGGGGAGCGGACGGTCGTCTCGCCGGGCGCGCAGAGTTCCACGTGGAACCTCTCCGACGAGGCGCGCGACGAGATCGCCCGCGCCGCAGCCGTGCTCGTCGACGGGCACCACCCGGTGGCCGGCGAGGCCGCGTTGCACCTGGCCCGGGCCGGACGCGTGACGACGGTGCTGGACGCGGGCAGCGTCAAGGCCCACGTCGAGGGCTGGCTGCGGCTGGTGGACGTGGCGGCGGCCTCCTCGGCATACGGCCGTCAGCTGGGACTGGACCCGTCCGGCACCCTGGACCACCTGCTCGAGTCGGGCTGCGGCACCGCGCTGGTCACCGACGGGCCACGAGCGGTGCGCTGGCGGTCCGCGCGAGGAGGGAGCGAGGGCGCGGTGACGCCGCCCGCGGTCACGGCCGTCGACTCCCTCGGGGCGGGGGACGCGTTCCACGGGGCGCTGGTGGCGGCGCTGGCGCAGGGGCAGGCGCTGCCCGGCGCGGTCGGGCTGGCCTGCCGGGTGGCCGCGGTCCGGGTGTCGCACGCGTCGTCCCGTGGCTGGCTCGCCGACATCCCGACAGCGCTGGGACCACGCCCCTGAGCGGACCTGCCGGCGGCGGGATCATCAGCCTGGGGAACGACGGCCGGTCGATGTGACCGCCGCCGGTAGGTTGGGGAGGACGTCCCGACCAACGAAGGAGCAGCCATGTTCACCGGCATCGTGGAGGAGCTCGGCTCCGTGGAGTCCGTCGAGCTCGGCGCGGACAGCGCCGTCCTGACGGTGCGCGGCCCCCTGGTCGTGAGCGACGCGACGCACGGCGCCTCGATCGCCGTCAACGGGGTGTGCCTGACGGTGGTGGCGCACGACGAGGCGACCTTCAGCGTGGACGTGATGCGCGAGACCCTCGACCGCTCGAGCCTCGGTGCGCTGCAGGCGGGCTCGCCCGTCAACCTCGAGCGCGCGATGCCCGCCGGGGGCAGGTTCGGGGGGCATGTGGTGCAGGGGCACGTGGACGGGACCGCCACGATCGTGCGCCGCGAGCCCGGGGACCGCTGGGAGGTCGTGACCTTCTCGCTGCCGCCGGAGCTTTCGCGCTATGTCGTCGAGAAGGGGTCGATCACGGTCGACGGCATCTCCCTCACGGTGAGCGCGGTGGACGACGCGACCTTCGCGGTGTCGCTGATCCCGACGACGCTCGACCTGACCACCCTGGGCCGCAAGCAGGTCGGGGACCCGGTCAACCTCGAGGTGGACGTGATCGCCAAGTACGTCGAGCGCCTCATGACCCGCTAGCCGCTCGCCGCTACCTACGCGCCCCTCGCCACTCCCCGCTCGTCAACAGCCGCTAGCCCTCCTCGGCCAGCGTCGACGCGTTGAACCGCACGGCCTGAGCCCCCACGATGGCCGCCTCGAGGCGCATCCGCAGCAGGGCCGTGTCGTTGGACGACAGCGCCCGCCACTCCGGCGCGTCCCGGTGCGGACCCACGGCGCTGAGGTGCCGCCACAGCTCGGTCGCGGACGCGAGCGCGGCGTCGACCCGGGCAGGAGCGGGTGCCGGCCCCTCGTCCGCCCACCGCTGGCGCGGGCCGAGCGCCTGCTGCAGACCCGCGATCCGGGCGCGGACCTGGCCGGGCACGGTGCACGCGAGGTCCTCGTCGTAGAAGCCCGCACCCTCCGACCGCGCGTGGTCGAACCCCTGGGCGAGCGCCTCGGCGTCGCGCTGGTCGTCGGCGTCCGGCACGACCAGCCCGCGGCGGGCGAGCTCGACCGCGATCAGCCGGTCCTGGTGGTCGTAGACGCTGCTGACCTCCGCCCCGTCCTCGCCCTGGCGGGGGGCGCCACGTCCGTCGAGGACCCACCCACGGGTGCCCGGCGCGTGCCGCAGCGTGACCGGTGACCCCGTGGGCGCCAGCCGCTCGAGCGCCTCGTGGGCCTCGTCCGCCAGGCACTGGACCCCGCCGTCGGACGTCCGGCGGGGTGCCTCGACCCCGGCGAGGCGCACCAACCGCCGATTGCGCATCGTCGTCACGTCGAGGACGTCCCCGCTCTGGGCGCCCACCACCCGCAACCGCTCACCGTCCGGCGAGCTGGTGATCCCCCCGCTGACCAGGCCGTATGCCGTCGCCGACGCCAGGCCTACGCCTGCGAGGACCGTGAGGACCCGCAGGCCCCATCGACGTCGGCGGCCGGGCCTGGTCATCTGGTCCCTCCATGGCGTGGGTCGGGGACGGGGACGGGGGTCAGACCTGGCGGACGGCCTCGAACGGCGCGCGCGACGGCATCCGGTGCAGGATCGCCTGACGGACGAAATCCTTGGCGGTGCGGGCGGCGTCGAGCGGCGACGCGCCCTTGGCCAGCTCGGCGGTGACGGCGGCGGCGAGGGTGCAGCCGGCGCCGCTGACGGCCAGGTCGCCGATCTTGGGCGCCCTCAGCACCTCGAGGGTGGTGCCGTCGTAGAACACGTCGATGGCGTCGGGCCCCGTGAGCCGGACGCCGCCCTTGGCGAGGACGACGGCGCCGGAGCGCTCGTGGATGGCGCGGGCGGCGGCGACGAGGTCGTCCTCGCTCTCGATGGAGTCCATCCCGGACAGGGCCATCGACTCGAAGTGGTTGGGCGTCACGAAGGTCGCGAGCGGCAGCACCTGCTCCTTGAGCGCGGTGTCGGTGTCGAGCGCCGCGCCGGGCTCCTGCCCCTTGCAGATGAGCACCGGGTCGAGGACCAGGTTGCGGGGCCGCGCCTCGCGCAGGACGCCGGCGACGGTCTCGATCGTGGCCGGCGTGCCCAGCATGCCCACCTTGATCGTGTCGATGTCGTATGCCGCCAGCTCGGCCTCCAGCTGGTCGGCGATCACGCCCGGGTCCACCGGCACGAACCGGTGCCCCCAGTCGGCCTTGGGGTCGAAGGACACGATGCACGTGAGGGCAGCGATGCCGAAGGTGCCGAGCGCCTGGAAGGTCTTGAGGTCGGCCTGGGCTCCAGCGCCGCCGGTCGCCTCGGACCCGGCGATGGTCAGCGCGATGGGAGCGGCCTCGGCCGCGGCGACAGCGTGAGGTGTGGTCATGCCCACAGTTTCTCACCGACCGGCGCCGGTGCGGGAGCTCAGCTCGCGTCGGCCTCGAAGCCGTTCTCGTGCTCCGGGTCGGCCGCGATCTCGACCAGCCGGGCGCGCAGGCCTCGGTCGAGGTCGTGCCAGCGCATCCCGCGCACCGCACCCTCGAGAGCCTGCAGGGACGTGGCGTCGTCGAACAGGCCCTGCTCGCGCATGTCACGCCACACGGCCTCCGACCCCCGCTCCCGCAGGGTCTCGGCGTCGGCGACCCCCACGGCCCGCAGTGCCGCGGCCAGCTTGGGACCGATGTTGGGCAGCGCCTCCACGCGCGTACGGCTCCCGCTCACCATGTCCCCCATCGTTCCCGTGATTACTCTCAGCAGTCACAGCCCGCATCTTTGACCTGCACGGATGCGACTGACGTCGTAACTAAAGTATCACTCTCCGTGACCTATCGCCGGGTCGCCGCGCCCATCCGGAGCTGTCACCCGGCCGTTGGTCACCACTGACGCCTCGCCGCCCGGCCATTGGTCACCAGTGACGCCTCGCCGCCCGGCCATTGGTCACCAGTGACGCCTC
>NZ_DKGR01000004.1:0-37578 GCF_002453335.1 Arsenicicoccus sp. UBA6765 | reverse complement strand
CATTGGTCACCAGTGACGCCTCGCCGCCCGGCCATTGGTCACCAGTGACGCCTCAACTCCCCTTTTGAACGATCCACAACACCAGGGGTGGCCAATGGCGGGAGGCCCGAGGACGCGTCGGACGGCAGCCGACGACACCTCCCCGTGCCCCGCCCCCGAGCCGGCGGCGTCAGCGTCAGAGAACGAATCGCCCGGGACGGTGCATTTGAGGACATTCGCGGCGCGAATACTACGCACCGTGTTCGCATGCATTCTTTGCGTCATTTATTGCCGTGAATTCATGGCTATGTGTCCCCATTGTCCAGCTGCGCGGAAGCGCATTCTTTGCACTCAGGGTGGGCGGCGAGATTTGCCGTTGAACGCACCGTGACCATGCCGCTACTCATAGCGACGTATGTCGCGCAAACTCCTCCTTCCGATGCGTTTCTGCAGGTCAGGGCGCTTCGCTGAGTTATTGCCGCCATGAACAGGACATCACTCAGCGTGCATTGAACCTGACCAAGAGCATCGATTGTTCCCTGCTTCGGATCATTTCCCATTGATTTCTGGGATGCCTCGTGAATTCCCTCGTTGAATTGCTGTCAACGGGGGGCGCCGCACAGAACACCATCCGAGACCACGCTCGGCCCGGCGGCACAGCACATCAGACATCCAGGAGCACTGATGCTCCGTACGAAAGGAACCGCACCATGAACCGCACGCTCACCACCGGCCGCATCGTCATCTCCGGCGCCTTCGCCCTGAGCGTCGCTCTCGGCAGCGCCGGCACGGCCATGGCCACCGGTCACGACGGGGCGACCCAGCCCACCAAGCAGAGCTCCGCCAAGCAGGACCCGGCGAAGAAGCAGGACCAGGCGAAGCAGACCACCCCGCACGCCGAGGAGGCCGACGGCAGCGACCACGGCGCCACCGGCAAGCCGGCCAAGGACGACCCCAACCCCGGCAAGGGCAAGGACTGTGTCCAGCACGGCAACCACGGTGGCGTCAACGAGGACCACTGCGGCCCGGCGGACCGCCCGGACGGCCCCGCCACCCCCAAGCCCGGCGACACCAAGCCCGGCGACACCAAGCCCGGTGACACCAAGCCGGAGACCCCCACGACCGAGACCCCCACGACCGAGGACACCACGCCTCAGCCCACGCCGTCCGACGAGCCCACGCCCGGCCACGAGTGCAACATCTGCAAGACCGTCACCCCGCCGGCCCCGGTCGTCGTCCCGGTCTGCGGCGCCGACAACGACCAGGTCACCCTCCCCGACGCCAAGGGCGTCATCTGGGATCGGGGCGAGTGGAGCAACGGCACCCTCGTGGTCAAGGCGGTCTCGGCGGACTGGTACACCTTCCCGACCGGCGACCTGATCGTGCACACCATCAAGGACGCCAACGTGCCGTGCGGCACCACGCCGACGACGCCTCCGGTCGAGGACTGCGACAACACCTGCCCGACCCCGACCACGCCGACCACGCCGGCCCCGGAGAAGCCCGTCACCCAGACGCCTGCCCCGGTCAAGCCCACCCCCGTGACCCCGACCCCGGTGAAGGTGAAGCCGGTCGGCCACACGCCGGTCGCCGTCACGCCCGTCACCCCGTCCGGTGTCGTCGTGACCGAGACCCCCGCCAAGGCCACGGCCAACGGCGCGCCGGTCTTCAACTCCGGCGTCGAGGGTGACGAGTCCGGTCTCGGTGCCGGTGCGCTCGGCGCCGGTCTGGCCGTCGCGGCGGGCCTGATGATGGTGCCCGCCATCCGTCGCCGCCAGAGCGCCTGAGACACGGCATACGGCACAACACGCTGGGAGGCGACGTCGCGTCCCAGCCGGGTGGCGAGGCCCCCGGCTCCCCTGGGAGCGGGGGGCCTCGCTCCGTGCAGGCCACCGCGCCACCACTCGAACCACCCACTCTCGCAAGGGTGCACGACACCCATCGACCACGGACCAGGAGGACGACATGACGGCCCGACGACCGCAGCTGGCCGCCACGGCCGCCGTCGCGCTCGGCCTGCTGCTGACGGGGTGCGGCGGCGAGGGAGGCCCCGCGGCCACCCACCACCGCACCGAGGTGGCGGCGGGCAGCCCGACCGCCGCGAGCTCGTCCTCCACCGCGTCGGCGACGGGGACGGCGGCCACGACCGGTGGAGCCGCGGCCACCACGAGCGCCGGCGCCGCGACCAGCACTCCCTCGGCCGGTTCGTCGTCAGCGGCCAGGTCGGCCGCCCCGGCCGGGACCTCCACGGGCCGCGGGACGTCCGCCTCAGGACAGCCCGGCGCGCGGACCGTCGACGACGGCTCCCGCACCCTGCGCATCCCCGTCCTCGGGGTCGACGCCCCGGTCACCGGGTGCGCCACCGAGGACAACACCGTCACCCCGCCCAGCGACATCGGCGCCGTGTGCCGGTGGACCGGCAGCCCGGACTTCGGGGCGACGCGGGGCACGACGATCGTGGTCGGCCACTCCACGCGCAGCGACGCCACGGTCGGCGCGCTGGAGTACGTCCGCGAGCTCAAGACCGGTGACACCCTCAGCGTCGCCGGGCAGGCCTGGCGGGTCGTCGAGGTCCTGCCGGGTGTCGACAAGCACAGCCTTCCGGCATGGATCGTGGACCGTGCCGGACCCCGCCAGCTCGGTCTCGTCACGTGCGAGACCACCAGCCGCACCCGCAACGACCTCGCGAGGCTCGTCCCGGTCGGCTGACTGGCGGACGCGCGCGCCCCGGGTTCCTTTCCCCGGGGCGCGCACTCGTCCCACACCCGGTCCGGTGCTGCGCCACAGCCCGTCCACAGCCCGCTGCCCTAGCGTGATCCGGTCGAGAGGACCCGCATGACCAGCCCTTCCCCCCGCGCCCTGAGCTCCACCGCCCTCGTGCGCGCCCGCCTCGCCGGCATGACCGGCCTGGCTGCGGCGTGCGCTGCCCTGACGAGCCTGTATGCCGTGGCCGTGTGCACCGTGCGCGGCCAGGCCTGGGACCACCGCATCTGGTGGCACCTGCACGAGCTGTCCCCCGTCGGCGCCCGACGCGTCGCCGAAGCGCTCGGGGTGATCACCCCGCTGTCCTGCGCCGCGGCGCTGGGCGCGATCGTGCTGCTGGCGGTGGCGCAGCGGCGCGTGGTGCCGGCGGTCGTAGGGATGGTGTGCGCGGCGGGGACGTTCGTGTCGGCCGAGGTGCTCAAGTACACCTTGGAGCGGCCGGACCTCGGGATCTCGCACTACGGCAACTCGTTCCCGAGCGGCCACACGGGGGCCGTGGCGGCGCTCGCGGTGGCGGCGGTCGTGGCGCTGGGCGGCGGCCTGCGCGCGGTGTGGGCCACGCTGGCCACCCTCGCCACCGCGCTCACGGGGCTCGGCGTGGTCCTGGCGGGGTGGCACCGGCCGAGCGACCCGGTGGCCTCCGCGCTGGTGGCCGTCGCGTGGGCCGTGGTCGGCCTGCTGGTGGTGCACGAGCACCGCGCCCGCATCCCCCTCCCAGGATCGTGAGGGTCTCGTCCAGCCTTCTTGGACGAGACGCTCACGATCGTGGTGGGGCGGGGCGGGTCAGGGCGCCGTGTAGGACGCCGTGAGCGTCACCCCGGAGTAGGCCGAGCAGCCGCGCAGCCCGACGTAGTGCGTGCCGGCGACCGGCGCCGGGACCGTGCAGGTCTCGGTGTGGCCCGACCGGTAGGGGCAGCAGTCGTAGCTCGAGGTGGTCGGCGCGCTGCCCGCCTTGAGGTAGAGGTCGACGTCGCCCGTGCCGCCCGACGTGCTGACCACGAGGTTGGTGGCGCCGGCGGGCACGGCGATGCTGTATCCCGTCATGACGCCGGCGGCGCCATACAGCCCGGTGCGGGGCACCCCGTTGACCAGGACCGATCCGGTCGGGGTGGGGGCTCGGCGTGGGCGTCGGGGTGGGGGTGGGGGTGGTGGAGCCCGCCGTCTCGGCGACCTCCCCGACGAAGGCGAGCCCGAGCTTGGCGAACCTGGCGGACGGCTCGGCGGCGCCGCCCAGGTTGGTGAGGGTGTCGC
The DNA here is from genome assembly GCF_002453335.1 of Arsenicicoccus sp. UBA6765. NCBI lineage: Bacteria > Bacillati > Actinomycetota > Actinomycetes > Micrococcales > Intrasporangiaceae > Arsenicicoccus > Arsenicicoccus sp. UBA6765. The sequence goes on along the minus strand of NZ_DKGR01000004.1, from coordinate 33,585 downwards.
CGCTCGTGTGCAGCTGCGGGAAGATCTCGGGCTCGGCCGCCATCATCGACGGGTAGCCCGCGCTCGTCCACGATGCGTGGTCCGAGCAGGCGTAGCCGCAGGTCATGTCGCCGCGCACGAGCCTGGTGGGCTTGAGGTAGGTGTCGAGCGAGGGGCGGGCGCGAGGGGTCAGAGGGCGAGGTAGTCGCTGTCGCGCGCGTCCGTGATCAGCATGTGGCCCGGCGCGTGCGTGATCGCCAACGACGGACGCGAGGCCATGACCATCGCCTGCGGCGTCACCCCGCACGCCCAGAAGACCGGGATCTCGCCGGGCTCGATGCGCACCGGGTCACCGAAGTCGGGCCGGTCGAGGTCACCGATGCCCAACGCAGCCGGGTCCCCCACGTGCACCGGCGCTCCGTGGACGCCGGGGTAGCGCCCGCTGATCCGGATGGCGTCGGCGACCCGGTCGGCGCGGATCGGCCGCATCGACACAACCAGCGGGCCGCTGAACGTGCCGGCGGGCCGGCAGGGGCGGTCGGTGAGGTACATGGGGACGTTGCCGCCGTCGGTGACGTGCCGCACGTCGATCCCGGCCTCGACCAGCGGGTGCTCGAAGGTGAAGCTGCACCCCACCAGGAAGCTCACGAGGTCGTCGCGCCAGTGCTCGCGCACGTCGGGGACCTCGGCCACGAGCTCGCCGTCCTGCCAGACGCGATAGAGCGGCAGGTCGGTGCGGACGTCGCCGTCGAGGATCGGGCCGGAGGTCGCGCCGGGCTCGAGCACGTCCAGGACGGGACACGGCTTGGGGTTGCGTTGCGCGAACAGCAGCATGTCGAAGGCGAGCTCGCGCGGCACGCACACGAGGTTGGCCTGGGCGTGGCCGCGGCACCAGCCGGCCGTCGGCGTGACCAGGCCGCTGCGGAAGAGGGCGCGAGCCTCGCCTGGAGTCAGGGACGCGGGATCGGTGGCCCGGGTCATGTCGTCTCCGATCCTGGAGCGGGAGGAGAGGTGGCAGGACGAGAGGTGGGGTGCCAGGCGAGGCGCAGCCGGTCGCCGGGGCGCAGCTGGGCGGCCAGGTCGACGTCCTCGTCGACGACGACCGCGGCGACGGGATAGCCGCCGGTCACGGGGTGGTCGGCGAGGAAGAGCACGGGCTCGCCCCCCGGCGGCACCTGGATCGAGCCGCGGACGACGCCCTCGCTCAGCAGCTCCTCCCCCTCGTGGTCGGGGTGCCGCACCAGGGTCTCGCCGACGAGACGGGCGCCGATCCGGTCGCTGCGCGCCGACACCTCCCACGGCGTCGCGACGAGGACCTCTCGGTCGGCGAGCCAGTCGATGCGCGGACCCGGGACGACGCGCAGCACGACCTGCGCGGGAGGACCGCCGGGCAGCGGCGCCTGCTCCGTCGTCGGGAGGGCACGCCGGGCCCCGCCGATGGGCAGAACGTCGCCGTTCGACAGCGGGTCGGGACCGAGCCCGGCGAGGGTGTCGGTCGACCGCGAGCCGAGGACCGGCGGCACGTCGACCCCTCCGCGGACCGACAGATAGCTGCGCAGCCCGTATGCCGGTGCGCCCAGCCGCAGGACCTGACCCGTCACGAGGCGCAGGACCGCCGCGTGACCCACCGGGCGGTCGTCGACCCGGGCCGGTGCAGGGGCTCCGGTGACGGCGACCAGGCAGTCGGCTTCGGCGCGGACCGCGAGGCCGCCGAGCGTGACCTCCACGGCGGCGCAGTCGAGCTCGTTGCCGAGGAGCCGCTGACCGAGGGCGTGGGCGCAGCGGTCGGCGGCGCCGGAGCGACCGACGCCGAGGTGGGCGAGCCCGGGTCGGCCGCGGTCCTGCACGAGCGCCCGGGGACCGGTCGCGAGGACGGTCAGCGACCCGTGCTCAGTGAGGACACCTCGGCCCCCGACGGATGTCGTGGCCGACGGCACAGGCATGGCCGCACTGCCCTCGGCGGCGGGGTCGGGGGACTCACCTGGGGCAGCGGATCCCCGTGACAGGTCACCGGATCCGACCGGGGCGGCCGGTGCTGCAGCGAAGCGGACGCGCTGCCCGGGCCGCAGGAGCGCGGGCGGGTCGCGGTCGACGTCCCACAGGGCGTCGTCCACGTGACCGAGCAGCTGCCATCCGCCGGGCGAGGCGCGAGGATAGATCCCGCTGAACTCCCCTGCCAGCCCGACGGATCCGGGGGGCACGGCCGTGCGGGGCTCGCCGCGCCGCGGCACCGCCAGGCGCGGGTCGCCGTCGACGAGGTAGAAGAAGCCGGGCGCGAAGCCACCGAACGCCACCCGCCAGGGGGTGCCCGTGTGGGCGGCGACGACCTCGTCGGCGGACAGCCCTGTCAGCGAGGCGATCTCGTCGAGGTCCGGCCCGTCGTAGTGCACCGCGATCTCGACCTCGTCGGCCTCACCCGCCGCTGCGGCGGGGTCGAGATCGGCTGCCACGGCGAGGATCTCGGTGGCCAGCCGCCCGAGGTCGCTCCTGGCCGGAGCGGTCACCGTCAGGGTGCGCGCCGCCGGCAGGACGTCCACCACGTCGGCCAGACCCGTTGAGCCACGGTCGATCTCGGCGCGCACCGCCGCGTCCAGCGCGAGCACCTCGTCCAGGCCGGGCAGCTCGACCAGCACGCCGGTGTCGCCGAGGCGCCGCCAGGTCGGCATCACGTCACCGCAGGAACGGCTGGATCTGCACGCCGGCCGCCTCGAGAGCGGCCCGCGTGGCCCGCGCCATCTGCACGGCGCCGGGCGAGTCCCCGTGCGTGCACACGGAGTCCGCGGACAGCCTCACCTGGGAGCCGTCCACCGCCTCCACCACGCCCTCGGTCACGAGCCGCACCATGCGGGCCGCCACGGCGTCGTCGTCGTGCAGCACCGCGCCCGGCTGCGAGCGCGGCGTCAGCGTCCCGTCGGGCTGGTAGCCCCGGTCTGCGAACGCCTCGACCACGAAAGGCAGTCCGGCCTCGTCGGCCAGGCGCTGCACCGCGCTGCCGGGGAGCCCCATGATCGGGAGGGCGTCGTCATACGACTTGACGGCGGTGACGACGGCGCGGGCCTGCGTCTCGTGGTGCACGATCGTGTTGTAGAGCGCGCCGTGCGGCTTGACGTAGCCGACCCGGGTGCCTGCGAGCCGACACATCCCGTCGAGGGCGGCGACCTGGTAGGCGACGTCCGCGACGAGCTCGTGCGGCGCCACGTCCAGAAAGCGGCGGCCGAAGCCTACGAGGTCGCGATAGGCCACGTGGGCCCCCACGACGACCCCGCGCTCTGCGGCCGCAGCCACCGTGCGCTGCATCACGAGCGGATCACCGGCGTGGAAGCCACAGGCGACGTTCGCGCTGGTCACGACGTCGAGCATGGCCTCGTCATCACCCATGGACCACGAGCCGAGGGACTCGCCGAGGTCGGAGTTGAGGTCGATGCGCACGGGATCCTCCTATCCCCAGAGCTTGGCGAGACTGCCGAGGGACTGGTAGCCGAGGTACAGGGTGAGCAGCCACGCCAGCACCCCGACGACGATGAGCCATCGCGGGTAGGCGTAGCCGTGCAGCAGGTCCCGCCGCCAGATCGCCACGACCAGGATGACGGTGAAGCCGAGCGGCAGGATGAGGCCGTTGAAGGCGCCGGCGAAGACGAGCAGCGTGACCGGGGCCTTGCGCAGCACGAGGAACAGGATCGTGCAGACCACGATGAACACGACCGTCAGCAGGTTGCGGGTGCGGTCGCTCGTGGTAGAGCTCGTCAGGAACGAGACGGAGGTGTATGACGCCCCGACGACACTCGTGATCGCTGCGGCCCACAGGATCACCCCGAATGCGTGCAGGCCGAACGACCCGGCCGCCTGCTCGAACGCGCTCGCCGCGGGGTTGGCCTTCGCGAGCGTGGCGCCACCCGCCACGACCCCGAGGATCGCGAGGAAGAGCACGACCCGCATGATGGCGGTGACCAGGATGCCCTGCACCGACGAGCGCCCGATCTCGCGTGCGTGCTGCGGGCCCGTGAGGCCGGAGTCGAGGAGGCGGTGGGCGCCGGCATACGTGATGTAGCCGCCGACCGTGCCGCCGATCAGCGTGGTGATGGCGACGACGTCGAGGGTGTCGGGCAGGACGGCGTTGCGCAGGGCCGTGCCGACCGGCGGTCTGGACGTGATGGCGATCCAGGTCGTGAGCCCGATCATCAGCAGGCCGAGGACGACGACCATCCGGTCCAGCAGCAGGCCCGCCCGCTTGACCAGGAAGATCGCGATGGCGATGGCCGCCGACACGACCGCCCCCACGGTCGGGTCGACGCCCATCATCGCGTCCAGGCCGAGGCCGGTGCCGGCGACGTTGCCGATGTTGAAGACGAGGCCGCCGAGGAGCACGAGCGCCGCCAGCACCCAGCCGAGCCCGGGCACCACGCGGTTGGCGAGCTCCTGGGCGCGCAGGCCGCTGACGCCGACGGCCCGCCAGACGTTCATCTGCACGGCGATGTCGACCAGGATCGACACGACGATCGCGAAGGCGAACGCGGCGCCCAGGGTGACCGTGAAGGTCGTGGTCTGGGTGATGAAGCCGGGCCCGATGGCGCTGGTCGCCATGAGGAACATCGCGCCGAGGATGGCGCTGCGTCCGCCGGCGCGGGTGTCGGTGGCGCCGCTGGGCGTGCTGCTGGGTGGGGTGTCGACCATGGCGGTCATCGCACCACAGTCTCGGCTGCGCGCAACCCCAATCCGCCGCTGCGACGAACACCCGTTGGCGCTCCCGTCTCATAACGCGGAATTATCGGTCGAGTTACTTCCGATGATGGGTTGCCCGTGGTCTCCTAGATGTCATGACCTCTCGCAGCCACCGAATGTGCCGCCTCGCCGCGGCCGACCGGTGTCGTCGCGGCATGCGCTGAGCCCCACCCCCCAGCCCCTCCCCGACCCGGCCGACGACGACCGTCCGCCCCGCCCCGAGAGAGACCCGCGATGAACGACACCACCGCCCAGACCCAGCTGTTCGCCTCACCCGCCACTACCGCCTCGGTCGTCGGGCACGTGTCCGCCCGGGCCGCCTACCAGTTCGCGCTCTATGCCCGGGCCGCCCTGGTGGACGCGCGCCGCGACCGCAGCACCGGCGCGATCCACCCCGACCTCGCGCCGCGCCTGGCCGCAGACCTCGCCGTCGCGCCGGCGCCGCAGCGGGTCTTTGTCCTCGCGGACACCGACGACGAGGCCGCAACGCTCGCGGAGCAGCTGCGCGCGGCCGTGCGGGCCCCCGTCGCCGCGGTCACCGGTGGCTTCGGGGCGTGGCTCGAGGCGGGGTTGCCCGTGGCGGCGGCCACCGCCTGATGCCCGGGCCCGTCGTGCGGCGGGCGGGTCGGCATACGGGCTGATCTGCGGGACTCGACGGCCCGGCCGTGATGAGGTGGGGCATGACCACCGAGCTCATCGGCTATCTCGCGTCCGCCCTCATCGTCGTGTCGCTCGCGATGACGTCCGTGGTGCGGCTGCGCGTCATCTCGTTCGTGGGGTCGGTGGTCTTCGTGGTCTACGGCGCGCTGATCGGGGCGTGGCCGGTGATCGTGTCCAACGGGATCATCGCGCTGATCAACGTGTGGTACCTCCGCCGCGAGCTCGGCCCGGGCCAGGACCTCGGGATGGTGGAGGTGTCGCACGAGGACCCCTACCTCGCGGACTTCCTGCGCACCCATCTCGACGACATCCACCGCAGCCAGCCGGGATTCACCAGCGCGCACCTCGACGACGTCGCCTTCGTGCTGACGCGCGAGGGCCTGCCCGCGGGAGCGCTGCTGGGGCGCAAGGACGGTCGTGACCTGCAGATCGACCTGGACTACGTGATGCATGCCTACCGCGACTCGCGGATCGGGCGATGGCTGTATGCCGACCGCGCCGGCACCTTGCGGGGCAAGGGGATTCGCCGCGTGGTGGCGGTTGCCGAGACCGACGTGCACCGGAAGTACCTGCAGGCCATGGGGTTCGAGCACGACGGCGACCGCTGGCTGCGCTCCCTCTGAGCCGCGGCTCAGGGGTCGGAGGGCTCCATCGCCATCTCGAAGTGCACCGGCGCGCCACGTCGCGGGATGGTCAGCGAGCAGGTCATCGCGGCGATGCACAGGCCCGCGGCCACGATCCACGCGCCGTGATAGCTGCCGGTCGTCTCGCGGATGCCGCCGGCCACGCTCGCGCCGATCCCGGCGCCGATCATGTGCGAGGCATAGGTCCAGCCGAAGACCACGCCGGAGTCCTCGATCCCGAAGAACTGCCGGCACAGCGCCACGGTGGGTGGGACGGTCGCGACCCAGTCGAGGCCGTAGAACACGATGAACACCCACAGCGCCGGCTGCACGGTCGAGGCGAGCAGCTCGTGGACCGTCAGCAGCGACAGCCCGCGCAGGCCGTAGTAGGCGGCGAGCAGGTAGCGGGAGTCCATCCGGTCGGTGAGCCACCCGGACGCGACGGTCCCGGCCATGTCGAAGATCCCGACCACCGCGAGCAGCCCCGCGGCGGTCGTCGCCGGCATCCCGTGGTCGTGCGCCGCCGACACGAAGTGCGTCTGCACGAGGCCGTTGGTCGACCACCCGCACACGAAGAAGGTCAGCATCAGCGCCCAGAACGGCCACGACCGGCTCGCGCGACGCAGCACGGTGAGGGCCTGCGTCGCGGGGTTGGCGTAGCGGCGGACCTCGGGTGGCGGGGGCTCGGTCGCGCCGTACGGCAGGGCCCCGATGTCGGCCGGACGGTCGCGCAGGAACACGGCGACGAGTCCGGCCATGAGCACGGCGAGCACGGCCGTCACCCCGGCGGCGTAGCGCCAGCCCGGACCCTCGGCGGCGGCCGCGATGAGCGGCAGGAAGATCAGCTGGCCGGTCGCGTTGGCCGCGGAGAACAGGCCGGTGACCAGGCCGCGGCGCTCGTCGAACCAGCGGTTGGCGACGATCGCGCCGAGCACCAGCGCCATCGCCCCCGTGCCGGTCCCGATCAGCAGACCCCACAGCAGCCACAGCTGCCACGGCTCGGTCATGACGGTGGTCAGGCCGCTCGCGACGCCGACGACGGCGAGCGCGATCGTGACGGTCTTGCGGACGCCCCAGCTCTCCATCAGCGCGGCGGCGAACGGCGCGACGATGCCGTAGAGCACGAGGTTGAGGCTCACCGCGCCCGACGTCGTGGCCCGGCTCCAGCCGAACTCGCGCTCGATCGGCTCGAGCAGCACGCCCGTGGAGGAGCGGAAGGCCGCGCCCGCGACCAGCGCGCCCAGCGTGACCGCGGCGACGATCCACGCGGGGTGCAACCGTCGCCGCGGGGGGACGGTCTGAGCGGTCATCGCGACCTCCGGGGTGGGTCGCCGAGGGCTCGGCGGGATGCCAGCGAGACTAGGGAGCGGCCCGTATGCCGGGAAGGCCCGCCCACATCGCGAACGTCGTCACCGCGCTGCCCCCGCCGATCACGAGGGGCGGCGAGTCAGCCCTCGACGCGGAGGCGGCTCGCGAGGTCGGCGATCGCGCGCTCGGCGGCGCTCGTGTCGCCCGCCCTGGCCTTGGTGAACGCCTCCACGTGGACCGGCGACTGCCCCTCGATCAGCCATGCCACGAGCACGACGGGCATGACCCCACCGCGGTCCACCCACGAGTAGCCCTGCGCCCGCCCCTCGTCCGTGTCCCGCGGCTCAGGTCCCTCGCCGCCTCGGGTCGCCTTGAGCCGCGCCAGGGCGTCGGCATACGGCCCGGGCATCTCGAGCAGCGAGCTCGCGGTCACCGTGACGAGCCGCTTGGCCACGAACGACCCGAGCCACCCGCCCCGCTCGGTCACCCCGGTGAGCGACTGGTCGAGCAGGGACTCGGCGAAGGCCTCGGTGAGGAAGGGATTCATGGGGCCAGCCTAGGCAGCCGACGGACATGCGCCCATCCCCCTGTGGACGACGCCGGCTGCCGGCCGGGTGCAGGCCGGGAGGATGCAGGGGAACAGGCGCGGGCGTCGTGGGGTTGCCGCCCCCATGACCTCTTTGTTCGAGCCGATCACCCTGCGCAGCCTCACGATCCGCAACCGCGTCTGGCTGGCGCCGATGTGCCAGTACTCCGTGGAGAAGCGGGACGGTGTCCCCACCGACTGGCACCTGGTGCACCTGGGGGCGCGGGCGCAGGGCGGCTTCGGGCTGATCCTGACCGAGGCGACGGCGGTGTCCCCGGAGGGGCGCATCAGCCCCGAGGACACGGGCCTGTGGAACGACGAGCAGCGCGACGCCTGGTCGCGCATCACGGAGTTCGTGCACGGGCAGGGCGCGGCGATCGGCGTGCAGCTGGCGCACGCGGGACGCAAGGCGTCGACCTACCGCGGGTGGGAGGGCGCGCCCGAGGGCACCGTCCCCGCCGACGAGGGCGGCTGGGAGCCGGTCGGCCCCTCCTCCGAGCCCGGAGACGGTCTGGTCGTGCCGCACGAGCTGACGACCGACGAGATCGCCCAGGTGGTGCGGGACTTCGTGGACGCCGCACGCCGCGCCGACGAGGCGGGCTTCGACACGGTCGAGATCCACGCGGCCCACGGCTACCTCCTGCACCAGTTCCTCTCGCCGCTGTCCAACCAGCGCACCGACGCCTATGGCGGTGACCTGCAGGGACGTTCGCGCATCGTGGTCGAGGTGCTCGACGCCATCCGCGCCGTCTGGCCGCAGGACAAGCCGGTGCTCGTGCGCCTGTCTGGCACCGACTGGATCGAGGGCGCCTGGGACATCGAGCAGACGACCGCGCTGTCGCGCACGCTGCGCGAGCACGGCGCCGACCTGATCGACGTGTCCAGCGGCGGCGTGACCCAGGCGGCCATCCCCGTGGGGCCGGGCTACCAGGTGCCGCTGGCCGCCGAGGTGCGCGAGGGAGCCGAGATCCCCACGGCCGCGGTGGGACTGGTCACGGAGCCGCGTCAGGCCCAGGAGATCCTCGACGCGGGCCTCGCCGACGCCGTGCTCCTGGCCCGGGCCGCGCTGCGCGACCCGTCCTGGCCGCTGCGCGCCGCCCACGAGCTGGGCGTCGACCAGCACGACGCGCCCTACCCGCCGGCCTACTGGCGGGGCGCCTGGCGCTGACCGGAGCGCCCCCCGGAGCAACCCGGGAGCGCCCCCGGAGCACGTCCGGACGGTCGTGGGTCCGGCAGGTTAACGACGCCTCGCGGATCGGGACATCCGTTGACGTCACTGCAACACAGGGGCAACAGCCTGCGCCGGCGGGCTCCCTAGCGTCGATCGTGAGCAGCCCTCACACGACCGGGAGCCCCGATGAGCAGCACGACGAGCAGCACCTCCACCAGCGCCGCGGGCGCCCCCGCCAGCGCCGCGGGAACGTCCACGACATACACGCCGTCCCCCGGCGAGCTGGCCCCCGGACTCACCCGAGCCTCCGGCCGCACCCTCGTGGGCTGGGACCCCGAGTCCGCTGGTCAGTGGGACCACGGCGGGCGCACCATCGCCCGCCGCAACCTGGTCCTGTCCGTCTTCGCGGAGTTCCTGGGCTTCGCGGTGTGGGCGGTCTGGTCGATCGTCGTGCCGCAGCTGCCGCGGGCCGGGTTCACGCTCACCGTGGACCAGATGTTCTGGCTCGTGTCCGTGCCGTCCCTGGTCGGGGCGACGCTGCGCGTGCCCTACACCTTCGCCGTGCCGGCGTTCGGCGGGCGCACGTGGACGACGATCTCGGCGCTGCTGCTCCTCCTGCCGACCCTCGGCCTCGCGTGGGCCGTGCAGCACCCGGAGACGCCGTTCGGCGTGCTGCTGCTGATCGCGGCGCTGGCCGGCGTGGGTGGCGGCAACTTCAGCTCCTCGATGGCCAACATCTCGTTCTTCTACCCCGAGCGCGAGAAGGGCGCCGCCCTCGGCCTCAACGCCGCCGGCGGCAACCTCGGCACGGCCGCCGTGCAGCTCGCCGTCCCCCTCGTGATCGTCACGGCGTCCGGCGTCGCGCTGGACCGGGCCGGCCTGATGTTCATCCCGCTCGTGCTGCTCGCCGCCGTGCTCGCGTGGCGCTGCATGGACAACATCGCCGGCACCCGGTCCGACCGACGGTCCTACGCCCGCGCCGCGCGGCACCCGCACACCTGGCTGCTGTCGGTCATCTACATCGGCACCTTCGGGTCGTTCATCGGCTACTCCGGCGCCTTCCCCACGCTGCTCAAGGCGCAGTTCCCCGAGATGAGCCTCAACCTCGCCTTCCTCGGCGCGCTGGTCGGGTCGCTGTCCCGCCCGCTCGGCGGCCGCCTGGCCGACCGCTTCGGCGGGGCCACGATCACCTGCATCTCGTTCGTGGTCATGGCAATCGGCGCCGTCGGCGCCGTGATGGGCCTGCGGGCGCACAGCTTCGCGCTGTTCTTCGGCGCGTTCCTGCTGCTCTTCGTGGTCTCGGGGCTGGGCAACGGCTCCGTCTACCGGATGATCCCCGCGGTCTTCACCGCCACCTCCGAGGGCGGCGCCGACGCCCTGCTCCGCGCCAAGAAGGCCGCCGCCGGCTGCATCGGCATCGCCGGCGCGGTGGGTGCCTTCGGCGGCTTCCTGATCCCGCGCGGCTTCGCCCTGTCCACGTCGTTGACCGGCTCGCTGCAGGCCGCGCTGTGGGCCTTCGTCTGCGCCTACCTGCTGCTGCTCGGCCTCACCTGGGCGGTCTACCTCCGTCGCGGGTCCAGCGTCGCCGCGCACCGCATCTGACGAGAGCGTCCCTGCCACGAGAGGAGATTGCCGGTATGGCGACCCCCGCCGCCTCGACCGCCACCCCTCTCGCGGGGGCCGCCGCCGACACGCACTGCCCCTACTGCGCGCTGCAGTGCGCGATGACGCTGACGCCCGCCCTGACTCCCGACCTGACCCCCGACGAGGCCGCGCTGCCCACGGTGGGGCCGCGGGACTTCCCCACCAACCGGGGTGGCCTCTGCCAGAAGGGGTGGACCAGCGCCTCCGTCCTCGGTGCCACCGACCGCCTCACGACCCCGCTGATCCGCTCTGCCGCAGGCGAGCTCGAGCCGGCGACCTGGGACGAGGCGCTCGACCTGATCGCCACCCGGCTCCTGGCCCTGCAGGACGAGCACGGCCGGGACTGCGTCGGGGTGTTCGGCGGCGGTGGCCTCACCAACGAGAAGGCGTACACCCTCGGCAAGTTCGCCCGCGTCGCCCTCGGCACGCCGTTCATCGACTACAACGGCCGGTTCTGCATGTCCTCGGCGGCGGCCGGCGCCAACCGCGCCTTCGGCCTGGACCGCGGCCTGCCCTTTCCCCTCGCCGACCTCGGTGGGGCGCAGGCGATCCTGCTGCTGGGCTCCAACCCCTCCGAGACGATGCCGCCCTTCGTGCAGCACCTCGCGGGCGCGCGCTCCCGCGGCGGCCTCGTCGTCGTGGACCCCCGCCACTCGCCGACGGCGGCGCTCACCGATGACGGGGGCGGCCTGCACCTGCAGCCACTCCCCGGCACCGACATCGTCGTGCTCCTCGGCCTGCTGCACCTCGTCTGGGCGACGGGTCGCGCCGACACCCCCTATCTGGCCGAGCGGGTCACCGGGGCCGAGGACGTGCGGGCCTCCGTCTCCGAGTGGTGGCCCGAGCGGGTCGAGCGCGTCACGGGCGTCCCCGCCGACGACCTGCGCCGCGCCGCCGAGATCCTCGCGGCCGCAGCACCGCTCGCGTCCGGCTCCGGCGCCTACGTGCTCACCGGCCGCGGCGTGGAGCAGCACGCGCACGGCACCGACACCGTCACCGCGGCGATCAACCTCGCTCTGGCGCTGGGCCTGCCGGGACGCGTCGGCTCGGGCTACGGCTGCCTGACCGGTCAGGGCAACGGGCAGGGCGGGCGCGAGCACGGCCAGAAGGCCGACCAGCTGCCCGGCTACCGCTCCATCAGCGACCCCGCCGCGCGGGCGCACGTCGCCGCGGTGTGGAGCGTCGACCCGGACACCCTCCCGGGGCCCGGTGTCCCCGCGATGCAGCTCCTCGGGCGCCTGGGCGAACCGGGCGGCATACGGGCCCTGCTGGTCCACGGCTCCAACCTCGTCGTCAGCGCCCCCGGCGCGGTGCAGGTCACCGAGCGCCTGCGCGCCCTGGACCTGCTCGTCGTCTGCGACTTCGTGCCGTCCGAGACCGCGCTGCTCGCCGACGTCGTGCTCCCCGTGACGCAGTGGGCCGAGGAGGAGGGCACGATGACCAGCCTGGAGGGGCGAGTCATCCGGCGCCGCAAGGTGATCGACCCGCCACCCGGGGTCCGCAGCGAGCTCGACGTGTGGGCCGCCCTGGCCGGACGCCTCGGCGCACCAGCGCGGTTCGAGACCGATCCCGCGCTCGTGATGGACGAGCTCGCGCGGGCCAGCGCGGGCGGGATCGCGGACTACGGCGGCGTCAGCCACGAGCGCCTCGACCGCGGCGACGAGATCCACTGGCCCTGCCCGGATCCCGCGCACCCGGGGACCCCGCGCGCCCTGCTCGACCGCTTCGCCACGCCGGACGGCCGGGCCCGCATGCTGCCCGTCGAGCCTCGCGGCGTGGACGACGAGCTGCGTTCCGGCGCGCCGTACTACGCCATCACCGGTCGCGTGCTGCAGCACTACCAGTCGGGGGCGCAGACCCGGCGGGTGCGCGAGCTGGTGGCCGGCGAGCCGCGGGCGTTCGTGCAGCTGCACCCGCGGACGGCCGCCACCCTCGGGATCGAGGAGGGTCAGGACGTGACCCTCACCTCCGCGCGCGGGTCGTGCACGGCGCCGGCCCGGCTGTCGCGCGAGATCCGGCCCGAGACGGTGTTCGTCCCCTTCCACTTCCCGGGGGCCGAGCGCGCCAACGCCCTCACCAACCCCGCCACCGACCCCGTCAGCGGCATGCCGGAGTTCAAGGTCACGGCCGTGAGCATCCGCGCCGCCCAAGGAGATCCCCGTGCCTGACCCCGCCCGCATCGTCGTCGTCGGCCACGGCATGGTGGCGGCGCGACTGGTCGACGACCTGGACCGGTATGCCGACCCCACCGCCCTCGACGTCACCGTCATCGGCGCGGAGCCCGAGGGGGCCTACAACCGGCTCATGCTGTCCGAGGTCATCGGCGGACGCGCGGCCGTCGACGGGCTCGCGATGCCGCACTGCGCCACCTGGGTGCGGGTGCTGGACGGCGTCGCGGCGGTCCGCCTGGACCGCGAGCGCCAGCTGGTGGTGGACGAGCACGGCGACGAGCACCCCTACGACCACGTCGTGCTCGCGACCGGCGCCGACGCGCGCGTGCCGCCGCTCGCCGGCCTGGAGGACGCGTCGCGGTGGCCCTCGGGTGTCCACGCCCTGCGGACGCTCGCAGACTGCCGGGCGATCCTCGCGCGCGTGGGATCCGTGGGGCGGGCGATCGTCCTCGGCGGAGGCCTGCTCGGCGTCGAGGCGGCGGTGGGGCTGCGCGCCCACGCCGTGCCGGTCACCGTGGTGCACTCCGGCGCCGGACCGCTGGACCGCCAGCTGGACGCGGCCTCGGCGACCGTACTGCGGCACGCGTTGCGCGACAACGGGATCGACGTCGTCACGGGCGGCCGGGCGGCCGAGGTGGTCGTCCACGACGGTGCGGTGGCGGGGCTGCGGCTCGCCGACGGCTCCGTCGTCGAGGGCGGTCTGCTCGTCGTCGCGACCGGTGTGCGGCCACGCTCCGACCTGGCGGCCGACGCCGGGCTGCCCTGCGCCGCGGGCGTCCTCGTCGACTCCGACCTGAGATCCCTGGCAGACCCACGGGTCTCGGCGATCGGCGACTGCGCCGAACCCCCCGGAGGGTGCAGCGGGCTGCTCGCGCCCGGCTGGGACCAGGCGGCGGCCGTCGCGAGACGCCTGGCGCGACAGGGCGACTCGCGCTCGACGGGTCCGACCGACGGGGCCGCTGCGCCGACGGGCTCCACCCCCGAGGCGGCGGGCGGAGACGTCATACGGCTCAAGGCCAAGGACCTCACGGTCGTCGCGCTCGGCACCCTGCCCGACGACGACCTGGCCGACACCGACGTGCACGTCGTGACCGTTACCGACCTGCGCTCCCGGCGCCGGGTCCGGGTGGGCGTGCGCGACGGCGTGCTCGTGGGGGCGAGCGTGGTCGGCGACGCGCAGCTGGCGGCGGACCTGACGGCGGCCTACGAGCGCGGGCTGCCCGTGCCGGCCGACCCCGCCCAACTGCTGCTGCGGGCGAGCGAGGGCGGTGGTGGGCTGCCGACCGCCCAGTCCCCGGCCCTGATCCCGGGGCGGGCGACCGTGTGCCGCTGCAACGGCGTCGCCAAGTCCCACATCGTCGCGGCCCACGCCGCGGGCGACCGCACGGTCGACGACGTCGCCTGCCGCACGCGCGCCACGACGGGCTGCGGCACGTGCACCGCCACCGTGCAGGGGCTGCTGGAGTGGCTGGCCGAGGTCGACGGCGACCCCGCGAGGACCGCGTCCGACACCGATGACGCTGGGTTGTTACCGGGCGTAGCACGCCCGAAACATCGCGCCCGCCTCGGCGTAACAACCCCTTCCTAGCGTCGAGGAACGCACCAGCACAGGAGGACCGATGACCGGCAGCACCCAGCGCCACCTCGTCGTCGTGGGCGGCGGCATGGTCGCCCAACGACTCGTCGAGGCCCTGCGCGCCCGCGACACCGACGCGTCCTGGCGCGTCACCCTGCTCGCGGAGGAGCCCCGCGCCCCCTACGACCGGGTGGCCCTGACGAGCTACTTCAGCGGGCGCGACGCGGACGACCTCGCGCTCGGCGACCAGTCCCTGTGGCGCGACGAGCAGGTCACGCTGCGGCGCGGCGTCGCGGTCACGCGGATCGACCGTGAGGCGCGGCGCGTGGCCTGCAGCGACGGCCGGACTCTCACCTACGACGCGCTGGTCCTCGCCACCGGGTCGTTCGCGACCGTGCCGCCCGTCGAGGGCAAGGACGTGACCGGCACCTTCGTCTACCGCACCATCGACGACGTGGCGGCCCTGCGGCAGTATGTCGAGGACGCCCGCCCCCAGCACCGCCGGCGGCTGCGTGGCGCGGTCATCGGTGGTGGTCTGCTGGGCCTGGAGGCGGCGGGTGCCCTGACGGCCCTCGACGTCGACACGACGGTCGTGGAGTTCGCGCCACGCCTCATGCCGCTGCAGGTCGACGCGGGTGGCGGCGAGGCGCTGCGCCGGCTCATCGAGACGCTGGGCGTCGACGTGCGGACCGGCACCGCCACGCAGCGGATCAAGGCCCGCCGCGGCGTCGTCGCCCACATGGACTTCGCGGACGGCGGCGGCGTCGACACGGACGTCGTGGTGTTCGCGACCGGCGTGCGTCCCCGCGACGAGCGCGCCCGCGACAGCGGCCTGGAGATCGGCGAGCGCGGCGGTGTCGTCGTCGACGAGGCCTGTGCCACCAGCGATCCCGCGGTCTACGCGATCGGTGAGGTCGCCTGCATCGAGGGCCGCGTGTGGGGTCTGGTCGCCCCCGGCAACACGATGGCGGAGATCGTGGCGGACCGGCTGCTCGGCGGCACGGCCACCTTCCCGGGCGCCGACACGTCCACCAAGCTCAAGCTGCTCGGCGTCGACGTCGCGAGCTTCGGCGACGCCTTCGCCACCGCGGACGGCGCCCTCGAGGTGACCTATGCCGACCCGGTGGCCGGCGTCTACAAGAAGCTCGTGATGAGCGACGACGCCCGCACCCTCCTCGGCGGGATGCTGGTGGGCGATGCCAGTGCCTACGCCTCGCTCCGGCCGATGGTGGGGCGCCGGCTCGGGGCCGACCCCTCGTCATACCTCGTCCCGGAGGGCCTGCAGGCCGACCCTCACGCCACGGCCGAGCTGCCGGACGACGTGGGCGTCTGCTCCTGCAACAACGTCACGGCGGGCACGATCCGCTCGGCCATCACCGAGCACGGCTGCACCGACCTCGCCGAGGTCAAGGCGTGCACCAAGGCCGGCACCAGCTGCGGCTCCTGCCTCCCGCTGGTCAAGAAGATCGTCACCTCCGAGCAGGAGAAGGCCGGCCTCGAGGTCAACCGGTCGCTCTGCGAGCACTTCGAGCTGTCCCGCGCCGACCTGTTCAACGCCGTGCGCGTCACCGGGGAGCGCAGCTTCAGCGAGATCATCGCCCGGCACGGCAAGGGCCGCGGCTGCGAGATCTGCAAGCCGGTCGTCGGCTCGATCCTGGCCAGCCTGGAGACCGGGCACATCCTCGAGGGCGAGCAGGCGGCCCTGCAGGACACCAACGACCACGTGCTCGCCAACATGCAGAAGGACGGCACCTACTCGGTCGTCCCCCGCATCGCGGGCGGCGAGGTCACCCCCGAGGGACTCATCGTCATCGGCGAGATCGCCCGCGACTTCGGGCTCTACACCAAGATCACGGGCGGCCAGCGGATCGACCTGTTCGGGGCGCGCATGGACCAGCTGCCGGCGATCTGGCGGCGGCTGATCGACGCAGGCTTCGAGTCGGGGCACGCCTACGGCAAGTCGCTGCGCACCGTGAAGTCCTGCGTCGGCTCCACGTGGTGCCGCTTCGGCGTGCAGGACTCGGTCAAGCTGGCGATCGACCTGGAGCTGCGCTATCGCGGGCTGCGGGCGCCGCACAAGATCAAGCTCGGCGTCTCCGGGTGCGCCCGCGAGTGCGCCGAGGCGCGCAGCAAGGACGTCGGGATCATCGCGACCGAGAACGGCTGGAACGTCTACGTCGGCGGCAACGGCGGCTTCACCCCGCGCCACGCCGTGCTGCTCGCCGAGGACCTCGACACCGAGACGCTCGTCCGCACGGTCGACCGGTTCTTCATGTACTACATCCGCACCGCCGACCGCCTGCAGCGCACCGCGCCCTGGCTCGAGGAGATCGAGGGCGGCCTGGACCACGTGCGCGAGGTGATCCTCGAGGACAGCCTCGGCATCGGCGCGGACCTGGACCGGGCGATGGAGCGGCACGTCGAGTCCTACTCCGACGAGTGGCGCGACGTGCTCGAGGACCCGGTCAAGCTGGCCCGGTTCACGTCCTTCGTCAACGCCCCCGACCAGGCCGACGGCGACCTCGTGTATGTCGTCGAGCGCGGCCAGCGTCGTCCGGCGACCCGTGAGGAGCGCGAGGCCGCCCGTCGCGGCGACGGTGACATCGAGGTCGTCACCTCGCAGGGCCACCCCGTCGAGCCGGGCAGCAACCAGCCGGGAGCCCCCGTGCTGATCGGTGGGACCACCCTGGAGGTGCGGCGATGAGCGTGACCTGGACCGACGTGTGCGCCCTCGGTGACCTGCAGCCCGAGCGGGCGGTCCCGGCGCTGGTGCAGGGCCGGCAGGTGGCGATCGTGCGGCTGCACGACGACACCGTGCACGCCGTGGGGCAGCGCGACCCCTACTGCGACGCCAACGTCATGTCGCGTGGCCTCGTCGGCTCGGTGACGGTCGAGGGGCGGGAGGTCCCCGTGATCTTCTCCCCGATGTACAAGCAGGCCTTCGATGTCCGCAGCGGTCGCGCCGTCGCGGAGCCGAGCGTGGGCCTGGGCTCGTGGGCCGTGCAGGTCATTGCGGGACGGGTGCAGGTCGGGCCGTGCGTGACCGAGCCTGCGGGCGTGGCGCCGGCGGAGCAGGCCGAGGTGGCGGCGGCCTCCTCCGAGCGGGCCCGCCAGACCGTGGAGGGAGGGGCCGTATGACGCGCCCGCCCGTTCCCCTGTCGACGCCCTTCGGCGCCCTGGTGCTGCCGCACCGCCCCTCCGGCTCCGGGTCCACCGGCACGTCCGGCTCCGGCTCCGGCTCCGGCTCCGGCTCCGGCTCCGGCCACGTTTCCAGGTCGAGCGGTTCGTCCGCCTCTGACAGCTCGCCCGGGGGTACGCCACCTGTGGGCGAGGTGTGGCTCGTGGGTGGCGGACCCGGCGACCCGGACCTGCTGACGGTGCGCGCCCGGCGGCTGCTCGACGAGGCCGACGTCGTCGTCCACGACCGGCTCGGACCCGTCTCGGTGCTCACCGAGCTGCCCGAATCCGTCCAGCTGGTCGACGTCGGCAAGCGTCCGCACCACCACCCGGTGCCGCAGGAGGAGATCAACCAGCTCCTGGTCGACCACGCCAAGCGGGGACGAAAGGTCGTGCGGCTCAAGGGCGGTGACCCCTTCGTCCTCGGTCGCGGCGGCGAGGAGCTGGCGGCCTGCCACGAGGCGGGCGTCGCCTGCCACGTCGTCCCCGGCATCAGCAGCGCGGTGGCTGCCCCGGCGGCGGCCGGCATACCGGTCACGCACCGCGGCCTGTCGACCGGGGTGGTGACCGTCTCCGGGCACGACGAGCTCGACCTGCCCGCGCTGGCCACGACCCCGCACACCGTCGTCGTGCTGATGGGGATGGGGCGGCTGCACGAGATCACGGCGGGGCTCGTCCGGCACGGCCGTGATCCGCAGACCCCCGCGGCCGTCATACAGCAGGCGTGGACGCCCTGGCAGCGCGAGGTGCGGGCCCCGCTGTCCGAGCTGGCCGGCGCCGTCGCCCGGGAGGGGCTGACCAACCCGGCCGTCATCGTGGTCGGCGCCGTCGCCGGGCTCCCCGCCCAGGTCTCGGGCGTGCAGGTCTCCGGCGCCCAGGTCTCCGGCGTGCAGGTCACCGGCGCGCCGGACCAGGGCGCGGGCGCATCCGCCGCGGCCGGGGCCCCAGCGGGGAGACTGTCGGCATGAGTCTCGTCGCGCCCCGCACGACCCTCGCCGAGCCGGAGCCGGTGCTGCTGCTGACCGCGCACGGCACCCGCAGCCCCGAGGGTCAGCGCACCGTCACCGGCATCGCCGAGCGGCTGAGGCGGCGTCGGCCTGACCTGCGGGTCGAGCTGGCCTACGTCGACGTGCAGGAGCCTCACGTCGCCGACAGCGTCGCCGCCCTCACCGGGGCGGGCCTGCGGGTCGTCGTCGTGCCGATCCTGCTGTCGCTCGGCTATCACGTCGAGGTCGACATCGCCCGGGCCGTCGCCGGTCGCGAGAGCGCTTGCGCGACGGGGGCGCTCGGCCCCGACCCGATCCTCGCCGACATCCTCGTGCGCCGTGCCGAGGGCGCCGGCGGCGGGCCCGGCGACGTCCTCGTCGTCGCCGCCGCCGGGTCCAGCCGCGAGCGCGCCCAGGCCGACGTCGACGCCCTGCTCGACGCCGTGCGCTGCCGGTGGGCCGGACCCGTGACCGTGGGATACGGCTCGGCGGCATCCCCCACCATCGCTGACGCCGTGGCCGCGGCCCGTGACGGCAGCCCCCGCAGGGTCATCGCGGCGTCATACCTGATCGGCCCCGGCCACTTCGCCGACGTGATCGCCCGCGCCGGCGCCGACCTCACGACCCGCCCCCTCGGCACCCACCCCGAGCTGCTGACGCTGGTCGAGCGCCGGTATGCCGAGGGCCTCCAGCGCCTCGCCCGCGTCGCCAGCCCGCTCTGACCGCGCCCGCTCAGACCGCGCCCGCTCAGAGCGGCGCCGGATCAGAGCAGCGCCGGCTACGCCGACGGTGAGGACCCTGACGGCTGCTCGGCCACCGCGCCGCCGGCGACGCCCCGGTCCACCGACGCGCGCTCCGCAGCGATGCGGGCGACGAGGGCCTCGGCGCGCTCGATCGAGCCGAGGAGGGCCAGCAGGGCGCCCTTCTCGCCGGCGGGGAGGCTGGCGGTGTCGATGACCCGCCACCGCAGGTCCTCGAAGGACGACGGGGCGGTCTCGCGGGCGACCGTCTCCGGCCGGTCGATCACGTGGTCCAGCGCGACGTCGACGCGCTCGAGACCCTCGGCGATGTAGGCCTTGCCCGCTGGGCTGAAGTCGTCCCGCTCCACCCGGCGCGCGATCTGGTGCAGGCTGTCCGCGAGCGAGGTCGTGAAGTCGGCCTCCTCGATCAGGCTGCCCACCAGGTCCATCTGGGTCCGGTCCAGGTCGTCCGTGAACAGCTCGGCCGAGTAGGCCCGGATCTCGCGGGACAGGGAGTCGGTCGCCTCCCAGTGCTCGGCGGTGTCCTTGGGCGCCTGCTTCTCGCCGCGGGCCATGGCGATGAACAGCGCGCCTGCCTCGAGCACCCGACCGGACTCGGCGCGCACCGCCCCCACCGCGCGCGGGAAGTCACCCAGCAGCGAGCGGTCGAGGTACTTCGGCTCCGCGTAGTCCTCGGCGTCCTCCGCGTCGGTGTGCCCGATCCGCGACAGGACCCGCTCGAAGGTGCTGACGAAGGGGAAGAGGATGAGCACGTTGAAGATGTTGAAGAAGATCGAGAACATCCCCACGGCCACCGGGACGAGCGGATAGGTCTCCTGCCCGTCCACGACCACCGCCGCCCCCCGGGTCGCCGCCGAAGAAGCCCATCGCCCACTTCAGCACCTGGATGGCAGGGAAGAGGAGGGCCAGCACGACGCACACCCCGATGAAGTTGAAGGCGATGTGGGCGTAGGCCGTTCGCTTGGCGTTCTTGGACAGGTTGAGCGAGGCGATCCAGGACGTGATGGTGGTGCCGAGGTCGGCGCCGATCGCGAACGCGATGGCGGTCTGCCACTCCAGGACCCCCGAGGCGCCGAGACCCATGACGATGCCGATGGTCGCGGAGGACGAGTGGATCATCGCCGTGATGAGGGCGGCGATCAGGGCGCACGACACGACGCCGATGAACGTGGTCGAGTCCAGGGACGACAGCACGTCCATCACGGCGGGCATCTTGCGCAGCGGCTTGAGGCCCCCGGTCATGAGGTTGAGGCCGTAGAAGATCAACGAGAATCCCATGGCCGCGAGCGCGATGTTGCGCACCTTGTCGACCTTGGAGAAGCAGTAGACGCACGCGAAGATCCCGGCACTCAGCAGCCCGATCGGTCCCAGCGGCAGGGCGATGAGGCCGTTGCCGAGCGTGGTGCCGATGTTGGCGCCCATGATCACGCCGATTGCCGAGCGCAACGACAGCACACCGGCATTGACCAGACCGACCGTCATCACCGTCATCGCGGTCGACGACTGGATGATGCCCGTGATGATCGTGCCGGCGACGACGCCCTTGGCGGGGGTGCCGGCCATCGTGGCGAGCCACGTGCGCATCTTGTTGACGGACAGCGCCTGTATGCCGTTGTCCATGAACTCCAGGCCGAGCAGGAAGATCCCGAGGCCGCCGATGACGGGGACCAGGATGTCCTTGAAGATGTCGACGTCCATGCGTGCTGTCCTGACTGTGACGGGTGGGCTGTGACGGGCGGGCTCGGAGGTGGGGCGAGCTCGGGCGAGCCGGACGTGAGGCGGAGGTGCGAGGGCCGATGTCAGCGAGGGGCGTACGGCAGGTGGCCGCGCCAGTAGGTCTCGACCTGCCCCACGGCTGCGCCGGGCAGGGGCAGGTAGCCCGCACGCTCGTGCAGGTCGGCGCTGTCCTCCAGCACGAAGCGGAGGAAGTCCAGGGCCTGGCGCGCCTCCGTCTCTCGGACCGGTCGGCGCTCGACGAGGGCATAGATCGGGACGGTCAGCGGATAGGCCGCGCGCTCGGCGGAGGTCGGCGCGAGCCCGACGTAGTCGTCACGCCCCGCGTAGTCGAGGCCCGCCACCGAGACCCGCATCGCGGCGTCCGTCGGGCCCACGAAGGCGCCCGCGGCATTCTCGAGCTGCGCGAGTCGCAGCCCCGACTGCTGGGCCTGCGTGCGTTCGACATACCCGATCGATCCCGGACGCTGCCGCACGGCCTGCACGAGACCGCTCGACCGCTCGGCGGCCACCCCGCCCTTCCAGCTGACGAGCGCGCCCTGCCCCGCGGTCCAGCCGGGTGCACCGGACAGGTAGCGCGTCAGGGCGGCCGTCGACCCGGACCCGTCGCTGCGGTGCACCGCGGTGATCGTGGTGGACGGCAGTCGCGTGCCGGGGTTGAGCGCCGTGATCGCCGGGTCGTCCCACCGGGTGATCGCCCCCGTGTAGATCCCGGCGAGCGTTGCCTGGTCGAGCCGCAGCGTCGCGCCCGGGGGCAGGTCGAGGTTGTGCGCCACCGCGAGCGCCCCCACCGCGAGCGGGAACTGGACGACCTGACGCTCGTCGAGGGCGGCCTTGCTCAGCGGGTAGTCCGAGACGGCGAAGGCGACGTCGTCCTCGGCGAGGCGCATGATCCCGCCCATCGACCCGACCGGTTCGTACTCCAGCCCCGAGCCGTCCAGCACCCAGTCGTTGCCGGTCGCTCCGGGGCGGTCGGGGTTGTCGGCCGACGCGGCCGAGCGATAGGCCTCGATCGATCGGTCGATGAGCGGCTGCCCCAGCGTCGACCCGCTCCCGGCGAGCCGGTCCTGACGCCCGGCGGCCGTGAGGGCCACGACGAGGGCGCCGACGACCAGGGCCACCAGGATCGGCACGACGAGGCGGCGACGACGGGCGTCGTCGGTCCGCAGGACGGGGATCCCATTGTCGGGTGAAGCGAGCACCGCGGCTCCTCGGGTGCGTGGGGGTCGACCGGCGCGGGGGCGCTGCCTGGACGGTAGGCAGGTCGGACGTCGCTCACCCGAATGGCGGATGAACGACGGTGGCGCACGACGTGAACGGATCCCCTCACGTGGGGCCGCCTCAGGTCTCTGGCACCACCCGTGTCACGCTCCCGAGCGCGATCGGGGAGACTGGACCCATGGCCAGCGCATACCCGCACATGATCTTTGCCACCGAAGCCGCAGGTCTCGACAAGGACCGCCTCGTGGCCCTGCTCGACGAGGCCGTCCCCGGCGGGTCCACCGAGCAGACCGCCCTCAAGCTGACGTGGACGCGTGACGGCTACGCCTACACCTACTGGTTCGAGGACGCGGACCGCGTCGGCGAGATGTACGCCGACTACCTCCCCGAGGGCGCCCGCCGCCGGCCCGTGATCAACGCGACCACCGTCATCGACATGTCGGGCGCTGCGGACGCGAGCGGCGAGCACGCCGGCGAGGCCCGCGGGATCGTCGAGCACCTCGCCGCGCAGGACGGGGTCCACGTGTTCGCCGAGGCCACCAAGCGCTTCGTCGGGATGTCGTATGGCGACGAGCCCGCACCCGAGCCCACCCCCACGGCGACGGCTGCGACAGAGCCCGCCTCCGTCACGCCCGAGCCGGTCCAGCCCGAGCCGGTCGTCGAGGTGGCCGAGCCGACGACGGGCGACTTCGGAGAGCCCGGCATCCGCGTGGACGAGCCCTCCGAGGACGAGGTGGTCGCCCAGCCGACCACACCCGAGCCCGCCGCTGCGCCTGAGCACCAGCCGGGTGACTTCGGCGAGCCGGGCATCCGCGTGGACGAGCCCTCCGAGGACCTCGTGGACACTCACCCGGCGGCCCCGGAGCCTGCCGCCGCGTCCGCCCCCGCCCCGTCGCCGGAGCCGCAGCCCGCGCCCACGCCCGTCGAGCCCATAGCGCCGGAGCCCCAGGTCGCCCCCGAGCCGGTCGCCCCCGAGCCGGTCGCCCCCGAGCCCGTGCTGCCGGAGCCCGAGCTCGCCCCTGAGCCTCCGGTCCAGCCGGAGCGCATCCCTGGGCAGCTCCCCACGACCCCGGAGCCGGCCCCTACCCCGCAGCCCCTCCCGGACGAGGAGCCTGCACCCACGCCCGAGCCCGAGCCGATGCGCGAGCCTGCACCGTCTCCGGAGCCTGCGCCCACGCCCGAGCCGACCCCTTCACCGGAGCCCGAGCCCGAGCCGCAGCCCCTGCCGCGGGCGGAGCCCATCGCCCAGCCCGAGCCCATCCCCGCTCCGGAGCCGGTGCCCGAGAAGGGCTTCCTCAAGAAGCTGTTCGGCCGCCGCTGACGACAGCAAGTGACCCGGCGGGACGCGTCGCACCGCCAAACCGGCCGTTAGCCAGCTCAAAGTGCCCCGTCGGGTCACCCCCAGCACCCAATGGGGCGCTCGCGGGTCATCGCCACCACCAACGGGTGGAGAACACCACCCATGACGGTGGCTAAACCCACCCGTTCACGCCTCCGCGCCCTCGGCCCGCCCCAGCACCACCCCGCGGCCGCCGACGGCGACACGAAGTGACCCGACGGGACGCGTCGCGCCGCCAAACCGGCCGTTAGCCAGCTCAAAGTGCCCCGTCGGGTCAACCCCGTCGACCAATGGGGCGCTCACGGCTCACCGCCACCACCAACGGGTGGAGAACACCACCCATGACGGAGGCCAACTCCACCCGTTGGCGCGCACCAGGCGTCGGGTGCGGCATACGGCCAGGACCGGCGTCAGTGGCTGAGGTCCTTGGCGCGCGTCTCCGGCAGCGTGAGCACGGTCGCGGCCGAGATCAGCAGCGCCACGATCGCGTACGTCGCGAACGCCCAGCGCCACTCGACCGCCGCCGCGAGCCAGTTCTGCACGTAGGGGGCGGTGCCGCCGAACAGCGCGATGCAGATGGCGTACGGCACACCCACGCCGGTGGCCCGCACGTCGGTGGGGAACATCTCGGCATACACCGCCGGCGCGATGGCGAGATAGCCGGCGAGCAGGATCAGCATCACCGAGATCGCGAGCGCCAGCGTCACCATGCTGTGCCCGATCACCGAGGTCATGGGGATGTAGAGGACCGCCGAGCCGAGCAGCGCGACCAGGATGGGGATCTTGCGGCCGATCCGGTCGGACACGAGACCCCACACGGGCAGCGCGAGGATAAAGACGGTGTTGCCGATGATCGAGGCCCAGAAGGCGTCGGTCTTGTCGAACTTCAGCACCTTGATGGCGTAGGCCGGGGTGCTGACGGACCACACGTAGTAGGTGATCGTCAGGCCCATGGTCATGCCGATGACCTGCAGCGCCTGGCGCTTGTGGCGCCACACGCCGGCGAGCACGTTCTCGCGGGGGGCACCCTCGCCGCCCACCTCCTCCTCGAAGATCGCGGACTCCTCGAGCCGGGTGCGCATCCACAGCGCGAACAGCCCGAGCACGGCCCCGAGCGCGAACGGCACGCGCCAGCCCCACGCGTCCATCTGCGCGTCGCTGAGCGTCGTCTCGAGGATCAGGCCGAGGAACATGCCGATCAGCAGGCCGACGGTGCCGGAGACGTAGATCGAGGACGCCCAGAACCCGCGCCGCTCGCGGGGTGCCTCCTCCGCGAGGTAGGTCTGTGCCGAGGGCAGCTCGCCGCCGTGCGCCAGGCCCTGCAGCAACCTCGCCACGAGCAGGATCACCGAGGCCCACACCCCGACGGCGTCATACGTCGGCGCGACGGCGATGAGCAGCGAGCCGCCCGAGGCGAGCATGACGGCGACCATCAGGGAGTGCTTGCGCCCGATGCGGTCGGCGAGCCAGCCGAAGACGTAGCCGCCGAAGGGCCGGGCCACGAACCCGACCGCGAAGATCGCGAGGGTGGACAGGAACGCGGAGGCGGGGTCCGCCTTGGAGAACAGCTGCGCCGCGATGTAGGTCGCGAAGGTGGCGTAGACGTTCCAGTCGTACCACTCGAGCGCATTGCCGACGCCGGTCCCGAGCAGCGTCTTGCTCCGGCTCGGGGCGGGCCGTGCATGGGCGGTGGTGGCGGGTGTGCTCACGGTGGTGTCCTTCGTGGTGGGGAGAGCGGCCGTATGCCGGATGCTCCCCCATCCCACCCTCCCGTCTGCCGAACGGTCACGCCAGGACGGGGGAACGTCGTCGAAAAGTGACCGGCCTGTGCGGGGTTCGGGTCTGGCGGTGCGGCATACGGGGTAGCCGGAGAGGAGCGCCGGACCAACCCGCAGGAGGCAATCGTGCCCGAGCAGACCGACTCCATCGCCGCCGGACGGCGGACCGCACCCCGACGGCTCGTGCTCGTCCGCCACGGCCAGAGCCTCGGCAACGTGGCGGACGCCGAGGCCCGCAAGGCCGGTCACGGCAGGCTGGCGCTCGACTACCGCGACGCCGACACCCCGCTGTCGGACCTGGGCACCGAGCAGGCCACCGCCCTCGGGGCCCACCTGGCGCGGTTGCCCGAGGCCCACCGCCCCGAGGTGATCCTGTCCTCGCCGTACGCGCGGGCGCGGGGTACGGCCGAGACGGCCCTGCGGGAGGCGGGGCTGGACCACTCGCTGGTCCTCGACGAGCGGCTGCGCGAGCGTGACCTGGGGATCTTCGACGGGCTCACCGGCGACGGCATCCGGGCGGAGTACCCCGAGGAGGCCGAGCGCCGCACCAAGGTCGGCAAGTTCTACTACCGGCCCCCGGGCGGCGAGTCCTGGTGCGACGTGGCCCTGCGCGTCCGCAGCGTCCTCGCCGACATCCGCCAGGAGTACGCCGACGAGCACGTCTGGATCTTCAGCCACCAGGCCGTGATCATGAGCTTCCGCCTCGTCCTGGAGGGCCTCGACGAGGAGGGCATCATCACGATCGACAACGAGACGCCGCTGCCCAACTGCTCCATGACGTCCTACGACCGGGCCGAGGACGGCTCGCTCGCGCTCGACACCTATGCCGAGACCGCCGCGCTCGAGGACGCCGGCACGCAGACCACGCGTGAGGAGCCGGTCGCCAAGGACGCGGACCGGTGAGCCGGCAGCCCGAGGTCGTCTCGTCCGGACTGCTGCGCGGCTGGGAGCTGCCCGGCCACGGCGGCGACAAGGAGAGCAACGGCCGCGTCCTCGTCGTGGGCGGCAACGTCCGCATGCCCGGCGGGGTCGTCCTCGCCGCGGAGGCCGCCCTGCGCGCCGGCGCGGGCAAGCTCCAGATCGCCACGGTCGAGCCGCTGGCGGTGCCGATGGGGATGGCCATCCCCGAGGCCTACGTCGCGGGTCTGGCCGCCGACGACGACGGCAACCTCGCCCCCGGGACCGCCGACGAGATCGTCGAGCTTGCCGAGGGCTGCGCCGCGGTCCTGCTGGGCCCCGGGATCATGTCCCCCGACGCGGCGGTCGCGCTGCTCGAGCGCGTCGTGCCGCGCCTCGACGTGTCGGTCGTCATCGACGCGCTCGGCATGGCCTATCTCACCGAGCACGCCGACGGGGTGAAGCACCTGGACGGGCGAGTCATCCTGTCCCCCAACGCCGGAGAGCTCGCCCAGACGCTCGACGAGGACGAGGACGCCGTGTCGGAGGATCCGCTCGGCGCCGCGCTGCGGCTCAGCCGCCGTGCCGGTGCCGTGGTCGTGTCGGGCGCGTCCACGACCTACGTCACGACCCCCGGCACGCGCGCCACCGCCGACCTGTGGGCGGTCCAGACCGGCGGTCAGGGCATGGCCGTCAGCGTCTCCGGCGACGTCAAGGCCGGCATGCTGGTCGGGCTGCTCGGGCGTGGCGCGGAGCCCGCCCAGGCCGGGGTGTGGGGCGCCTATGTGCACGGCCGCGCGGGCGAGCGCCTGGTCGCGGTGCACGGACGGCGCGGCTTCCTCGCCCGCGAGCTGCTTGCCGAGATCCCACGGGCGCTGGCCGAGCTCGACGGGTGAGCGTCCTCCTCGGGACCTCGGGCTGGTGCTATGCCCACTGGGACGGCGTCCTCTACCCGCCCGGCATGCGTCCCGGGGACCGGCTCGCCTGCTACGTCGCGGAGCTCGCGACCGTGGAGCTCAACGCGAGCCACTACCGCTGGCCCCGGGACGCGAGCTTCGCGAGCTGGCGGCGGCGGTTGCCCGAGGGCTTCGTCATGACGGTCAAGGCGCCGCGCGGCCTGACCCACGCCAAGCGCCTCTACGCCCCCGAGCGGTGGTCCGAGGTGATCGCCCGCGGCCTGCACGAGCTGCGGGGACGCCGGGGACCGCTCCTGCTGCAGCTGCCGCCCACGATGGAGCGCGACGACGCGCGCCTGGCCTACGCGCTCGACGCCCTGCCGCCCTGGATCGAGGTCGCCGTGGAGCTGCGGCACGAGTCCTGGCACCGCGAGGAGGTGTTCGCGCTGCTCGAGCGGCACGGTGCCGCCTACGTCGTCATGTCCGGGGCGCACCTGCCGTGCGTCCTGCGGGCGACGTCGCCGCTGGTCTACGTGCGGTGGCACGGCCCCAGCCACGACCATCTGTATGCCGGCAGCTACGGCGACGCCGACCTCGACTGGTGGGCCGATCGCATCCGCGAGTGGCAGGGCGCGGGGCACCGCGTGCTCGGCTACTTCAACAACGACGGGCACGGTCACGCGGTGCACGACGTGCGTCGGCTGCGCGCCCGCCTCGGCGTCTGACCCCACCCCCGCCGACCGTCAGCTGCCAACTCCCCTCTATTGCTGCTGGGTTGCATTATCGTGTGGCCATGGCTATCGACATCCACCGCGCGACGACGCCGCAGGACCTGGCCGGCGCGCGCGAGCTCATCCTGACCAGCGTCCACGACGACCAGGGCTACGGCTTCCAGCCCCAGTGGCACTGGGACCTCGACCACCTGACCGAGGTGTATGTCGACAACCCCCGGCAGGCGTTGATCGTCGCCGTCGACGGGGACGCCGTGGTCGGCACCTGCGCCGCGCGGATCGGTGGCCCCGCGAGCCCGCCGCACCCCGCCTGGCTCGCCGATCGCTACGCCGACCGGGCGAACGTGGCGCAGCTGGTGCGTCTGGTCACCGACCCGCGGCTGCGCCGCCATGGCATCGGCCGCCGCCTCGTCGACGCCACCATCGAGTTCGTCCGCGCCGAGGGCGGGTATCGCGTCATCTACCTCCACACCAACGCCAAGATCCCCGGCGCGCTCGAGTTCTGGCGCGGTGCGGGCCTGGTCGAGACCTATGACGCCCGCGGCGACGAGGGGGACGATCGTTTCGAGACGGTCCACTTCGAGCTGCCCCTGCACGCGACCGTGCCCGCCTGATCCCGAGTCGGCGACCGGCGGCACGGCATACGGCCCCGCTCCCTCCGCACGACGAAGGCCCCCGCCGGACTCCGAGGAGTCGAGCGGGGGCCTTGGTCGCCCGGTCGGGCGCGTCCGAGCCAGGAAAGCGGCCCTGCCAGGGAGATCAGCTAGCGTCGAGCACGGTCGGCCAGCTGCCACCGACGGTGGGGTCCTGGCTGGTGGGCCAGCTGCCGCCCACCGTGGGGTCCTGGCTCGTGGGCCAGCTGCCACCGACGGTGGGGACCAGAGCGAAGGCTGCGAGGGTGAGAACGGCGATGGCGCGAGTGGCCTTGGCGATCATGATGGGAATCTCCTACTGGCGGGGGGATGCGGCAAGCGGTACGTTACTCGCGTTGTCAACAGTTGGGAATAGGTCATGAGCGACGAGAACGGTTTCGGAGTAGCGCTGCGCGCGGCGAGGGTCGCGGCCGGCCTGTCCCAGTCGGAGCTGGGGGAGCCGGAGTTCTCCCGCAGCTACATCTCCCTCGTGGAGTCAGGGCACCGCGCGCCGAGCCGCGAGATCGTCGAGCACGTCGCCGGCAGGCTCGGCCTGTCGGTCGAGCACGTCCGGGCCTGGGCGCTCGCCTCCGGCAAGCGCGGCGACGCCCGCGCCGCGGTGCTGCAGACCGAGGCGCTCAGCGTCCTCACGACGCACACCTTCGAGGGTGCCATCAAGGCTGCGTCCGACCTGCGCGACTTCGCCCTCGAGGCCGACCGCCTGGACCTCTGGTGGACCGCCGCGCTGATGGACCTCACGCTGCGCATCGAGAATGACTTCGCCGACCAGGTCGTCGAGCAGGCCCGCGCCCTCGTCGACCACTGGTTCACGCAGCAGTCCACGATCCTGCAGGGTCGGGTGCGCACGGTCCTGTCGGTCGCCCTGCGCGTCACCGGCGACCTGGAGGGGTCCGTCACCGAGGCCCGGGCCGCCGTCATGGCCTTCCGCACCACCCCCACCTGGCGCTCGACCGGCGTCGCCGCCCTCACCGCGCTCGTGTCCGCCCTCGGGCAGCAGCACCGCTACAGCGACGCGATCAGCTGGGCGCCGGACCTCGCCCGCGGCGCCCAGGATGCCCCCAACCGGCTCGAGGCCGGCAACGCCTACTGGGCCCTGGCCAACCTCGCGCTCTCGACCGGAGACCCCGAGGCGGGGCTCAGCTACTACGACCAGGCCATCGCGGCCATCGACCCGGACGGCCACCTGCGCCGGTGGGGTCGGGTACACCGCGCCGCCGCGGACTTCCGGCTCAAGGCGGACGTCGACCTCGACGCCGTGCCGGGGCTGCTCGCCAAGGCGGCGACGGCCTTCTCGCTCAGCTCGGCCCGCAGCGACCAGGTCGAGCTGGACCTGGTGCAGGGCAAGTACGCCTGCGCCACCGGCGACTGGGCGCAGGGGCGTGCCCACATGGAGCGGGTGCTCGAGGACGGGCACCTGCTCGCCGCCTCCGACCTGGCCGACGCCCACCATCACCTCGGCACCGCGCTGGGCGAGCTGGGCGATCACCGCGGGGCGGCCGAGCACCTGCAGGAGTCGGTGCGCCTGCTCCTGACGCTGACGTCTACCAACGCCGGGCCCGCCTGAGCCGCCGCGCACCGTCACCACCTGTCGTTGCGCATTCACACTGAGTCGCCGAGTTGACACTTTGTGTCGACGCGCACTCCCTCGCGCCATTTGTCACCACTGACGTTTGTGAACGATCCAAACGGGTCCCCAGACGCCATCGGTGACCAATGGTGTGCGGTGGGAGGGAGGACGGGACCCCCACGGCGCCGGCGCGGTCGAGCTGGTCGACGGACGCCTGCAGGACCCGCTGCGGCCCCGGTCGACGCGATCAAGGTGAGGACGGTGCCGGCCATGAACGTCCGGCGAGCGGTGCTGCTGCTCATGACGTCTCCTTGGGTGGTCGGTGTGCCTCCACCCTCCCTGGAACGTCCCGACCCGCGCCTCCCCCAGAAGGATGAGATCGCGGACGCCGGTCCACCCACCCGGAGGAGGGCGTGACCGGGCGTCACAGGGGCCCGACGGAGCGCGTCGAACCGCGCGTCGCCTCGGCCCTCGAGCCCGATCGCGAGGTCAGCCGGCGTTGATCCCCTGGGTAAGGCCCTCGGCGTTGCCCTCCTCGTCGGACTCGCCGGGGGTCTCGGGGTCGCCCGAGGTGGGCTCGGGCACCTGCTCGGTGGGCTGCTGGCCGGCCGGCTCGCCCCCCTCGTAGCCACCCTGGTCGTCCACACCCGTGTCCTGGTCCGCGTCCGGGTAGGCCGGGCGCTCGGCCGCGCTCTGGCCCGCGCCGGTCGGGTCGACGTCGTGGAAGGGCCCCTGGTCGGGCTGCGTGGTCTGGTCCGTCACGTGCGGGTTCTGGTCGTTGTCGCTCATGCGCCTGGGCATACCCCACCGCGTCGGGGGTCACCCGCTGCGGCCGGGGCGCGCGGCATACGGTGGGGGCATGGATCTCAAGCCTGCCTCCGACGTCTCCACCGCACCGCTCACCGTCCTCGGCCTGGCCGGCGGCTTCGCGCTCGCCCGCGAGACCGGCATCCGCCCGCTCGGCGGCGTGCTGCTCGGCGCCTGCGGCCTCCTCGCGGGGCGCACCTGGCTCGCGCGGACCGACCCGGGGACGACCTCCGTGCTGGCCGTGACCTACCTCGGCGGGTTCGTGGGGTCGCACCGGCTGGCCAAGAGCATCGGCGCCTGGCCTGCCGTCGGTGTCGTGACGGCGGCCTCGGCGGCCGCCTCCTGGGCCCTCTGCGACGCCCGGGACTGAGCCGTCGACCCACCCGCAGATGGAGGAGCCCGTATGCCGATCCCCACGCCCCTCAACGGCGCCGTCCTCGTGGTGTCTCCGCACCTGGACGACGCCGTCCTGTCCTGCGAGACGCTCATCGGCCGCGAGGCCCCGCTCGACGTCCTGACCGTCTGCACGGCCCGCCCCGCCCAGCCCATGGTCACCGAGTGGGACACACTGTCCGGTTTCCAAGACTCGGACGAGGCCATGGAGGTCCGGCTCGCCGAGGACGACGCCGCGCTCGCCGGGACGCCGCACCGTCGGCACCACCTCGGCCTGCTCGACCAGCAGTACCTCACCGCGGGCCGGACCCCCGAGGACGCCGCCACCCTCACCGCCTGGGTCGATGCCTGGCTGCGCGAGCACGAGGGCGGCCTGGTGCTCCTGCCGACCGCCACCGGGGTGCTGCCCGACCCGCCGCTGCCCCGCCGACCGTTGGGCGTGCGGGCGGCCCGCCGCCTGGCGCGGCTCGGGCTGCGGGCTGGGCGCAGCGGCATACGGCTGGTGCGCGAGGCCCTGTCCCGGGGGGAGGCCGAGGCGATGCCACCGGCCACCGGGGAGCACGCCGCGCCCGTCGGCGCCGGCGTCAACCCCGACCACCGCTGGGTGCGGGACACGCTCACCGACCACCTGACCGGCCGCCTGAGCGGCCGCCTAATCAGGTTCGGCTACTACGAGGACGTGCCCTACGGCTCGGCGCGGCCGGGGCAGGACGAGATAGACGGCCTGGTCGAGCGGCACGGGTTCCACGTCGAGGCGTATGCCGTGCCGGTCGACCGCGTCGTCAAGGCGCGCCGGATCGGTCGCTACGCGACGCAGGTGGAGCCGCTGCGCTTCGGCCCGCACGGACTCGACGAGCCAGAGGGGCTGCCCGAGCTGGAGCGCTACTGGCTGGCCCGTCCGTGGGAGGCCGCCCTGGGGATTCCAGGACAATTGCACCACGGCCATCACCCCCGGTCGTAGGCTTGAACCAGGGGGTGGTGTCCTGTGCCGATCGTGGTGGGCATTCCGACGTACCGACGCCCTGAGCTGCTCCGGGGGCTGCTGCTCGAGGTGACGAAGCAGGCCGAGGGCCATCCGGTCTCGGTGGTGGTCGCGGACAACGACTGCGACCCGGCCGTGGAGCGAGTGGCCGAGGAGGTCGGGCGCGGCACGACGGTCCCGATCACGGTGCGTCCCGTCCGTGAGCGAGGCATCTCGCAGGCGCGCAACGCCCTCGTCATGACCGCCTACGAGGTCGACCCGGAGTGGGTGTACCTCGTGATGTATGACGATGACGGCCTCCCCGAGCCCGGCGCCCTCATGGCCCTGGTGGACTGCGCGCGACGCTACGACGCCGACTGCGCGAGCGGGCCCGTCGACATGGGCATCAACAAGTCCTACCCGACGCTCGTGCGGTCCTACCTGCTGGCCAGCTCGGTCCTGCGCCGCGAGGGCCTGGTCTCCTCCCTCGACGGTGGGCAGAACCTCCTGCTCTCTCGCCGGCTCGTCGATCGGATGCCGCGACCGTGGTTCGCCCCGCACCGTGGGCTGTCCGGCGGGGAGGACTTCGCGTTCTTCCTGCGGGCCCGGTCGCTCGGAGCACGGTTCGCGTGGTCGCCCGCCGCCGTCGTGAACGAGCCGCTCCCCCCGCACCGGTTGAGCAACCGGGGTGCGCTGCTGCGCGCGTTCGAGGAGAACGCCGCCAACGCCGACACCGAGGTCGAGTTCTTCGGCTACGGCCACACGTTGGCGACGCTGGGTCGCTCGCTCGTGTGGCCCTTCGTCAACGTGGCCGGCGCCGTGCACCACCGCGACCCCGAGCGGCTCGCCGGGGTCGCGGTGTCGCTGTGCGGTGTCGCCGGGCGGGCGGCGGGGCTGGCCGGCCATCGGCCCAGGCCCTATCTCTGACGAAGCGTCCGGGCCGCGAGGGCCGGATGACCAGACGTACCTACCGGGGGCGGGATCATCAGCCTGGCGAACTAACCCCGGTCGATGCCCCTACCCCCGGCGGGATCATCAGCCTGGCGAACTAACCACGGTCGATGCCCCTACCCCCGGCGGGATCATCAGCCTGGCGAACCGACCCTGGGCTAGGGCGTGTCTCTTAAAGGGGGCAGCCATAGGAGGATCGCGCGGAGCAGGACGCCGGCCCGGTAGGTCAGGGCGAGCTTGTCGTACCTGGGGGCCAGGGCGCGCCATTGCTTGACGCGGTCGAAGCCGTTCTCGAC
>NZ_DKGR01000011.1:4139-4366 GCF_002453335.1 Arsenicicoccus sp. UBA6765 | reverse complement strand
CGGCGACCTCGTGTTCTTCGGCAAGGACGCGGCCTCGATCCACCACGTGGGCATGTACATCGGCAACGGCAAGATGGTCAACGCTCCGCACACCGGGGCCCAGGTCCGGGTCGAGTCGATGTACTGGTCCGACCTGCTGCCCTACGGCGGTCGCGTGCGCTGACGCGCGGCACGAAGTGAGCTCCGGGCTCGAGACGGGTCGCGTGCGCTGACGCGTGCCCCCACGC
>NZ_DKGR01000011.1:0-3925 GCF_002453335.1 Arsenicicoccus sp. UBA6765 | reverse complement strand
CCCCACGCACGAGAGCGGCGGCTCCTCCTGGTGGAGGGGCCGCCGCTCTCGGCATACGGGGTCTGACCGAGTGGGCCGGACGAGCCGTCAGTGCGACTGGTGCGGGGCGGGCCAGCGCAGGGTCGTGACGTTGTTGTCCTTGGCGCGCTGGATGGCCTCGACGACGATCTCCTCGGCGCGCTCGCGACCGGCCCAGAAGGCGCCCTCGACGGACTTGCCGGGCTCGAGGTCCTTGTAGGTCTCGAAGAAGTGCTGGATCTCCAGGCGGTCGAAGTCGGAGATGTGGTCGAGCTCGGTGATGTGCTCCTGGCGCGGGTCGCCGGCCGGGATGCACAGCAGCTTGTCGTCGCCGCCGGCCTCGTCGCGCATGTGGAACAGGCCGATGGGGCGGGCCCGGACCAGGCAGCCGGGGAAGGTCGGCTCGTCGAGCAGCACCAGCGCGTCGAGCGGGTCGCCGTCCTCGCCGAGGCTGTCCTCGACGTAGCCGTAGTCGGCGGGGTAGCGGGTGGACGTGAACAGCATGCGGTCCAGGCGGATCCGGCCGGACTCGTGGTCGACCTCGTACTTGTTGCGGTGACCCGACGGGATCTCGATGGTGACGTCCAGCTCCACTGGTGGCCCCTTTGCGTGGCTATCGGTGCAGCCCGGCGCCCTGGCCTAGGCTGCGAAACGGTCGATCGAATCGTTGGCCACCAACCTACCCACAGTCAGGGGGCGGCCGTGCGTCGGATGACCGTAATCGCGTGCGTCGCCACGCTCGGTGTGGCTGTTGCCACATATGGCGTCCTGGACGCGCACGACAAGGTCCCCGGCATCCTCACGATCGACCGCGACCCCTCGCCCCTGGCGTCACCTGCCCCCGGCGTCCCCTCGACGACGGCGACCGACGGCAGCCAGGCGTCCCGCGTGGTCGTGCCGACTCCCATCCCCCCGGTGGCCAGGTCCGCGGCCTCGTCGGGCGCGCCGCAGCCTGCCGCCGCGGCGCTGCGCTCGGCGCTCGCCCCGGCGCTCGCGGACCCCCGGCTGGGACGGTCCGTCGGACTGACGGTCCGGGACGGTATGACGGGCGCGCACCTGCTCGACGTGGCCGCCGACCAGCCGCGCACCCCCGCCTCGACGACCAAGCTCCTGACGGCGGCCGCCGTCGTGCCCTCCCTCGGCCCGGAGACCCGGCTGCGGACGACGACCGTCCTCGCGCCGGACGGGCGGGTGGTGCTGCGCGCGGGCGGCGACATGATGCTGGCGCGCGGCCCGTCGCGCCCCGGCGAGGTCGAGGGGCACGCCGGGGTGGGGACGCTCGCGGCGCAGACCGCGGCGGCGCTGCGCTCGGCCGGACGCACGACCGTCACGCTGGGCCTCGACACGACCTATGCCGACGGGGAGGACTACGCGCCGACCTGGGACCGCGCGTACTACCCGGAGGCGATCGTCGGCAAGGTGGCGATGCTCGGCCTCGCGGACGGCCTCGTGGCTCCCGGTGGCCCTGGTCCGGCCGACCCCGCGGGCGAGGTGGCCGAGGTCCTTCGCTCCGAGCTGGGCCGGGCCGGCATCAGCGTGCGCGGTGACCTGGTCCGCGCCGCGGCCCCCGGCGGCAGCCGCCCGCTGGCGGCCGTGTCGTCGGCGCCCGTCGCGGACGTGATGGCCGTCGCGCTGGCCCGCAGCGACAACGCCGTCACCGAGTCGCTGGCCCGTCAGGCGGCGGTGCGAGCCGGCGCGGGTGGCGGGTTCGCCGAGGTGGCGCGGTGGGTGCAGGCCGAGCTCGCGCGCCGCGGGCACGACGTGACCGGCGTCCGCCTGGTCGACACCAGCGGCTTGTCCAAGGGCACGGAGGTGCCCGCCCGCCTCGTGGGGGACGTGATCGTGGCCGGCACCTCGGGGCGTGACCCGGGCATGGCCCGCGTGGTCGAGGACCTGCCGGTGGCCGGGCTGTCCGGCACGCTGGCGGGGCGCTACGTCTCGGGGCCGGCGGCGTCAGGTGCCGGCCTCGTGCGGGCCAAGACCGGCACGCTCACCGGCATCAGCTCGCTCGGCGGCACGGTCGTGGACGCGGACGGCCGGCTGCTCGCCTTCGCCGTGCTGGCCGACGGCATCCCCTCCTCGTCCGGCACCGAGGGGGCGCGCGCGGCGCTCGATGCGCTGGTCGCACGCCTGGCGAGCTGTGGGTGCCGGTGACCGCGCGCTCCCCGTCTGCGCTGCCGTCCTCCGTCTCGGCCCTCCGCGCCCGTCTCGGGTTGCAGCACGAGACGGGCGCGGCGACGTGAGACGGAGGACGCCACACGAGACGGGCGCGGCGACGCGAGACGGGGGACGCCACGCGAGGCGGGGGACGCCGCACGAGACGGGGGCGCCGAGCCGGGACGGCGGGCGCCGAGCCGGGACGGCGGGCGCCGAGGCGGGCGGTCCGGCATACCGGCTCGTCCTCCGACGGGAACGGATCGCGACCCCGAGAGGTTGACCACGTCATGAGCCAGGACACCAGGCACGACCAGCGTCCCGACACCACCGAGCTCGTCGACTGGGACTTCGCCGCCGCCACCGGCCGCCGCCTCGTGCCGCGCGGCCCCCAGGTGACGCCGGCCGAGGCCGCCGAGGCGGTGCGTGCCCTGCGCGACGCCGCCGTGCGCTCGGCCCAGCACGTCGCCGACACCGCCCGCATGCACGCCCCCGCCAGCGCCGAGCCCGCCCGCGTGGTGGATCGTGGCGGATGGATCGACGCCAACGTCCGCTCGATGCGCGGGATGATCGCCCCCGTCCAGGACAAGCTCCTCGCCTCGCGCACCAGCCCGGTCGGTCCCGCCGCCGCGGCCGTCGGCGGCAAAGTGACGGGCGGCGAGACCGGCGCGCTGATGGCCTTCCTCGCGAGCAAGGTCCTCGGGCAGTACGACCTGGCCCCCGGCGGCACCCCCCAGCTGCTGCTCGTGGCCCCCAACGTCGTCGAGGTGGAGCGCGAGCTCGACCTCGACCCGGCCGACTTCCGCCAGTGGGTGTGCCTGCACGAGGAG
This sequence comes from Arsenicicoccus sp. UBA6765, assembly GCF_002453335.1. Lineage (NCBI taxonomy): Bacteria > Bacillati > Actinomycetota > Actinomycetes > Micrococcales > Intrasporangiaceae > Arsenicicoccus > Arsenicicoccus sp. UBA6765. Next base: position 923 of record NZ_DKGR01000011.1, on the reverse strand, counting down.
ACCCACCGGGTGCAGTTCACCGCCGTGCCGTGGCTGCGCGAGCACATGCTCGAGCGCACGCGGGCGCTGAGCGTCGACCTGGTGCCCGACCCCGACCAGCTGGCCTCGCGCCTGTCGGTGGTCGTGCGCAACCTGCCCGACGCGGTGCGCGAGGGCGGCAACGGGCTGTCCGACCTGGTCACGACGCCCCAGCAGCGTGAGGAGATCGCCCGCCTGACGGCCATCATGAGCCTGCTCGAGGGGCACGCCGACGTGATCATGGACGACGTGGGCCCGGCCGTCATCCCCACCGTCGACGTCATCCGTGCGCGGTTCGACGAGCGTCGCGGCGGTCGTTCCTCGCTCGACCGGATCATCCGGCGGCTGCTCGGCCTCGAGGCCAAGATGCGGCAGTACTCCGACGGCGCCGTCTTCGTCCACGGCGTCGTCGACGAGGTCGGCATGGACGGCTTCAACGCCGTGTGGGAGTCGCCCGAGACGCTGCCGTCCCCGGCCGAGATCGGCGACCACCGCCTGTGGCTCGCCCGCGTCCACGGCTGAGCCCACCACCGAGCCCACCACCGAGCCCCCCACTGAGCTTTCCACGCAGCCGTATGTCGTCCCCGCCCGCCGCCGTCGCCGCCTGCCGTCTCGCGGCGCGGCGGCTGCTGGACGAGCTCCCCGACGGGCCGGTGCTCGTGGGGTGCAGCGGCGGGACCGACTCCCTGGCGCTGGCGAGCGTGGTGGCGTTCGAGGTCGACAAGACCGGCCGTCCCGCGGGCGCCGTCGTCGTCGACCACGGGCTGCAGGCAGGGTCCGCCGACGTGGCGGCCCGCGCCGCCGACCAGTGTCGCGGGCTGGGTCTGGACCCCGTCGTGGTCCGCCGCGTCACGGTCGACCCGCGCCACCCCGGCGGGCCCGAGGACGCGGCGCGCGACGCCCGC